>NZ_OY762015.1:2387500-2497500 GCF_963665055.1 uncultured Methanobacterium sp. | reverse complement strand
CAAATAATAATTTAAACTCAGAAAAAAACTTAAAAGCTGAAAATTCAGTTGAAAAAATATTATCTCCCAGTTCAGGAGGTGAAGAACATGGATCATAGTAACTGTCACCATGACAAAAAATTTGCCGTAGTCAATCCTTCCAAGATCTGTCAGCCCATGGGAGCAGTACAAGCACTCTTAGGTGTTAAAGACACCATGCCAGTGATCCACGGCTCCCAGGGTTGCAGTACCTACATGAGATTCCAGCTCACCAGACACTTCCGTGAGCCCATTGAAGTTGCATCAACTTCACTGAGTGAGAAGACCGTCATTTATGGTGGGGAATTCAACTTAATGAAGGCCCTGAAAAACATCACTGAAAAGCAAACCCCCCGCATGATAGTGGTGGCCTCAAGTTGTCTAACTGAAACCATAGGAGATGATATGGAGGGTATAATCGAAAAATTCAAAGATGCAAATCTGGATAAAGATTTACCCATCATCATCCCGGTTTCAACTCCCAGCTACACCGAATCCCACGTAGAAGGATACAATCGAACCATTAAAGCACTGGTTGAACACTTAGCAAGCAAAACTGTCCCCAATGACAAGATAAATATTATCACCGGTAACCTGTGCCCGGCAGATGTAACCCAGGTTAAGGATATCTTAAAAACGCTCAAATGTGATAGTATCATCCTGACTGACACCTCTGAAAATCTGGATGGCCCTTTAACCGAAGAAACACTGTCTTTATATGAGGCTGGTACCGCTGTTGATGAAATTGAGGATACTGCCAACTCTCTGGGAACAGTTGCCCTGTCCAAACACACCAACTCGGCTGGAAGCTTCCTTGAAAAGAAATTCGGTGTTAAATCCATTGCTGGTCCCCTTCCAGCCGGTCTTGAAAACACTGATGAATTTATAAAATCATTATGCAGTTTAGGAGATTATGAAATCCCAGGTTCACTTGAAAAAGATAGAGGCAGGCTCTTAGATGCAATGGTAGATGCACACTCCTATAATTATCACCGTAAAGTAGCCATATTTGGAGATCCGGACTTTGTATCTGGAATGACACGTTTCACCGCAGAAATGGGAATGATACCATCGGTGCTGTGTACCGGGGCAAAAAGCAAAATATTCACTGGTGATGTGAATCACATTGCGCAGGAAAAAGGAATTTCTCCAGTTGTACTGGCTGGTGGCGATCTTTACGACATGCACATGGCAATAAAAGAAGCAGGAGCCGATATTTTAATTGGTAACTCCTACGGTGCCAGCATGGCCAAAGAGGAAAATATCCCCCTATTCAGGGTAGGATTCCCAATATTTGACAGATTAGGTGCACAGAGGATATCTGTTTTAGGATATAAAGGTGGTATTGAATTTGTGGACAGGTTAACCAATACTCTACTTGATTTCTACTATGATGAAGCAGGATACGAAATAATAGAAGAAGTAGAGATGGGAGAAGAAATAAGGGAAAGAATAGGAGAAGAGGAAGTGAGAAAACATTTAGATAACCAGTATGCAGCCAGGGAGGAGATTTAATGAAAATAGCAGTGGCATCAACCGATGGGAAAGTTATTGATTTGCATTTTGGTGATGCAAATCGCTTTTTAATTTTTAAACTTGAAGATGGAGAAGGTAAATTTCAGGAAATGAGAGAAAAAACACCAATACCCTTGAATAATCATCAAGAACGTTGGGTAGCCTCAATTGACCTTATAAATGATTGTAAAGCAGTTCTCTGTAGTAAAATTGGAGAAGAACCCAAAATAGAACTGAGAAAATTGGGAATAAAACCAATACAACTGGACTGTGATGTTAAAGAAGCGGTTAAAGAATGTTCCAACCATTTGTTGAACTAAAGAACATTTAAAGATTAAATAATTAGAGAAGTTGAATTAGATATATACCGAGGTAAATCATGCCTAATGTAACCATTAACTATGATAAATGTGAGGGAGCTGAATGTGGAGAATGTGCAGAGGTTTGTTCCATGGAAATCCTGGTTATTGATGGAGAAAAAATAGCCATTAAAAATCAGGATGAATGTAGTTTATGCGAAATCTGCACTGATGTTTGCCCCAATGATGCCATTAATCTGGAATAACCCATCACTTTAGGGACTATAATGTGTAGATAAGCAAACCTACCTATAAAATTAAACTTTTTTTCCCAATTAAATTCATTATTTTAATTAACTCCAATAAATTGACTCTAACAATCAATAAAGCCTTCACTCAATATTATGTTTATAAAATTCGATTATGTGTGCTGAATTTACATTACCATCAAAAATCATAACGAGGTTAGTTCTTTGAAACCAGTTATTACCACTTGCACCCGAGACTGTCCGGGTTCATGTAGCATAATAGCCACCGTGGAAGATGGAAAAGTTACAAAATTACGTGGCAATCCAGAGCACGATATAACTGCTGGTTTTTTGTGTAAAAATACCACCCATTATCTGGAAAACTATTTTTACAGTGATAAAAGAATTCTTCATCCCCTACTTAAAGTAGAAGGAGAATGGGAAAGAATCAGCTGGGATGAAGCACTGAATATTGCTGCTTTTAAAATTTCCAAGGTTATAAATGAATATGGAAGCTCATCCATCCTCTATTATCAAGGTTTCGGTGCTCGTACCGCTCTTCAGGCCATGAACCGACGATTTTTCAACTTACTGGGTGGAGTTACCACCACTTATGGAACAGTGTGTGGGGGGATCGGTCACAGTGCCATGGAAACTGATTTTGGTGCTAAAATATCCCATGACCCACTGGACCATCTCAACAGCAACTTGATAATCATTTGGGGACGGAACCCTGCTGTTACTGATGTGCATCTGTGGAGGATCATAAGAAAAGCTCAAAGAAAAGGCACCCCAATTGTGGTAATTGATCCAGTTAAAACAAAAACTGCCAGACATGCTGACATTTTCATCCAGCCCAGAGCAGGATATGATTATTATTTGGCCATGGCCCTTGCTAAAATCATTCTCCAACTGGACAGTACTGAAAACCGTACTGGGGATAAAAACAATCCAGAAAACAAAAATAACTATGTGGACCATGATTTTATTGAAAATGCTACTGATAACTTCCATAATTACCTGGAAATACTGGATAAATATTCTCTGGAGTTTCTCTCCACTGAATGCAACGTAAGCCTGGATGTTTTGCACGAACTGGCAATTTTATATGCAGAAAGTAATCCTTCCAGTATTATAACAGGTTGGGGCCTCCATCGCTACATACAGGGGCACTTACCCTTCCATATGATTGATGCCCTTGCTGCTATCACTGGAAATATTGGAGTATCTGGGGGAGGAGTTAGTCAGGGTTTTGAAGAGTTTGAATACTTTAATTTCGCGGTGGAACTGGATGAACTGGGAATAAACGAGAGAAAAATTCCCATGCCCACCATTGGTGAAGCTATACTCCATACCAATGACCCTCCCATTAAACTCATCTTCATGGCCTCTGGAAATCCAGTGACTTTGAATCCTAACTCTTTAAAAGTCAAACAGGGCTTTGAAAGTGCGGATTTTGTGATTATGATCGATCACTTCCTTAATGACACTTCTGATGTTGCAGATCTGTTTCTACCCGCAACCACCTACCTGGAAGAAACAGATCTCATGGGAAGCTACGGCCATAACTGGGTTTCGCCAGTAAATCCTGCAGTACCACCCATTGGTGAAGCAAAATCCGAATTTGAAATATTTCAACTTTTAGCAGGGAGGTTAGGATTTGAAGAAAAAATGTCAGGACTTCCAGAAAAATGGCTTGAAAAACTGGCTGAACCAATCTTAAAACAGGGCATAAATTTCGAAGACCTCCAGAAAACACCACAAAGAATGGTTAAAAAAACGGATATCCCATTTAGTGATGGGAAGTTCAAAACAGAAACAGGAAAATTTGAATTTGCTAAAGATTTTCAACCCGAAAACAGGGCAATAAAAGGTTACCCATTAAGACTTCTTTCAACGATGCCTGAGGGTTTTATAGGATCAGCACCACCCAATAAGGAGATAATATGTGAATATCTGGAAGTACAGGTTCATCCTCATGTTTTAAGAATTAATCAATTGGCAGATGGAGATAAAGCAATTCTTGAATCTCCAGTGGGAAGCCTCCCTGTCCAAACCAGAGAAAATTATGAAGTTGGAACAGATTACATCCTCATTTACAAAGGAGGATGGTTGAAACACGACCAATGTGTTAATGTTTTAACCCAAGACAGGAGTAGTGCACTTGGTGATGGAACTCCTTATTATGACACATGGGTACGATTTAAGGTCATGAAAAGGTAAGAACCTGATTGAACTGCCAAAAAAAATAATTTCATAATCATTACCTTGAAATTTATTTTATTTTGAACCTGATTGACTTATCTATAAATATTTTAAGATAAAAAGAGTTTTAAAAAGTACTTTTTATGAATTTAATTCAATTAAGATTGATTTATTCAAAAATTAGACATTCATAATCAGTATAATCAAAATGCATATCTTACCATATCCATGGATAAGGATAAAAAAGCATATAAAGTGCCTGTTATTTTTTTAACTAAAAAACTTCATTATTTTAAAGGTCAGTTCAGGTATTTATTGAGTTATTTCCTAAAATGAATTATTATTCATATTTTTAATGAATATAACAATTAAATATTATTTATTATACATTAAAATGGTTATTAAAGACTAGAACAACTTATAAAATTGCCATAATTCAAAAACGATATTTATATAGATATGTATATATATTCATTTCAAAATATTATGATCAAAGTCAAAGCGACTTTACTATCCATGGAGGAATAATTTATGAATTCAAAACAAATGGCAATTATTGGAATTGTTGTAGTTATAATTATTATTGCCGGGTTGTATGTCAGTGGAATTTTTACCGGCGGAAATAATGTTAAAGGAAATATTACAGTTCTGGCAGGTGCTGGAACAATGGCAGCCATGAATGATTTGAAAGCTAATTTCGAGAAAGAAAATCCTGGAACTACCATAAACATACAATATGGTAATAGTGCAGAACTTTTCTCTAGCTTAAATACCCAAAAAAGTGCAGACCTAGTGGTCCCTGGTGACATCACATTCATGGACAAGGCAAAAAGTCAAGGGTACATGTTAAACGATACCATCAAACCCATCGTTTACCACATCCCGATTATTGCTGTGCAAAAAGGAAACCCTAAAAACATAACCTCTGTTCAGAATTTATCAATGGAAGGACTTAAAGTAGGTTTAGGTGACACCAATGGTACTGCAGTCGGTAAAGAAAGTATTACATTGCTTAATAAATCAGGAAATCTAGCTGCGGTCAAAAAGAACGTGGTAGTTTACGCCCCAACCGTTAACCAGCTTTTAACCTACTTAACTTCAGGACAGGTTGATGCAGCTATAATTACCGAAGACATGGCAAACACCACTGCAGCACAGGGAAAAATCGATGTAATCACAATCCCTAAAGATCAAAATGCAATAGCCACTATAGCAGTTGGTATGACTACTTTCACCCAGAACAAGCCTCTGGCCACTAAATTCGAAAATTACATCACATCATCCCAAGGCCTGACCATCTGGGAAAATCATGGATTTAAAGCAGTAAATCAAACCAGTTAAACCATTAAGATATGAAGATAATTAGCTTTAACTCATTAAGGAACATATAATAAAAGACAGGTTCGATAAAATGAGAAGCAAGCTAGAGATCATCTTCATATCAATATCTTTTATTTTTACCGCATTTTTATTCATAATTATCGGTACCCTATTCATAATACCGTCTCCTGAAGGATTTATAGAAGCCTTTTTCTCCAACGAAATGATGGCAGCCCTGAAATTAACTCTATCTACATCAATATTAGCTGCAACATTTGTGATGCTGGTTGCAATTCCCACTGCTTACTCCCTGGCCAGATACGAGTTTCCTCTTAAAAGTTTAGTTAAGAGCATTCTGGATCTACCCATGGCTTTTCCAGAAATAGTTCTGGGTATTGCACTGTTGATGATTTTTGGAAATCGATTCCTGGGAATTCCAATGGATCGTTTAGGCATTGACATCGCTTTTACCACAACTGGTATAATCATAGCCCAGTTTTTCGTAGCCTTTCCTTATGCAGTTAGAATTCTTTATTCCACATTCAACTACGTCAACCCCCGATACGAATTTGTTTCCAGAAGTTTAGGATATGGGGAGTTTGAAACCTTTAGAAATATTACACTTCCATTGGCCAAAGGAGGAATATTTGCATCTACAGTAGTTACACTGGCTCGCTGTATAGGAACCTTTGCCGCTGTGCTTCTGGTTGGTGGGGGAACCTATATGAAAACTGAAACTCTGTCCATTGCCATTTATTACAATTTATCTCTGGGAAACATAGACAGTGCTATAACTGCAGGCATAATTCTTGTTTTAATATCATTTGTAGCCATATTCGTGTTAGAAAGATACGCCCCTGAAAATATAGAAGGTGGGGGTGTGAAATAGGATGTTCCTGGAAGTTAAAAATTTAAGCGTTGAATTGGGTCAATTCCAATTGAATAATGTGAACCTTAAACTGGAGAAAAAAGATTATCTGGTAATTATAGGACCCACAGGTTCGGGTAAATCCGTCCTTCTGGAAACCATTGCTGGTTTTTTCTCACCAGATAAGGGTCAGGTCTTCCTTGAAGGAAAAGAAATAACTGATTTGACTCCGGAAGAAAGAGGGATTAGCATAGTTTATCAGGATTACATTCTTTTTCCCCATATGAATGTTTTTGAAAATATTGCCTATGGATTAAAGAAAAAAATCAAGGATAAAGATAGTATAGAGACTAAAGTTAACAATATGGCCCAGTTGCTAAAAATAGACCATCTTTTAGGTAGGAATCCGGAAACTCTTAGTGGTGGTGAAAAGCAAAGGGTAGCTATTGCCCGTTCCCTGGTGGTGAAGCCCAATATATTACTGATGGATGAACCTTTTGCTGCTTTAGATGTTAACACCCACAGTTACCTCACTTCACTTATTAAAAAGGTTATCATGCAACACCAAACCACTTGCATCCATGTTTCCCATAATTTTAATGATGTCTACAATTTAGCAGAACACGTGGCAGTGATGAAGGATGGTAAAATTCTTCAGCAGGGCACAGTGAACGATGTATTTTCCAGACCCACACATAACTTTGTGGCTGATTTTGTGGGAGTGCACAATGTTTTCCAGGGAAAGATCGTTGGCCATGACCAATCACTCGTTCAGGTAGAGATCAACCCCAAAGTTATACTATCCAGTTCCAGTGATTTATCTTCCCATTCAAAGGAAGTTACAGTGGCAATACGACCAGAAAGTATCATCTTTTCCAATGAACCATTCGTATCATCAGTGCGAAATCAGGTCAAAGGTGTGGTTGAGACCATCTTTGAAGTGGGACATAACATCTGGATCGGTGTCCAGGTGGAAGATTTATCATTTATAGGTGTTTTAACCCCGAATTCATGTGAAGCACTGGGAATAAAAAAAGGTAGAGAAATTTATCTGAGTTTTAAGTCTTTAAATGTTAATTTAATGGAAAATTATGATTAACTTTGAATAATAAATTCAATAATAGAATAATCTCAATATAGACTAATTATTGAATTATTTAATATTATCACGATAGTGGTATAAACGATTGCAGAGTAAAACTATCGAAATGATGTAATATATAACTTTTTAGTATCATATTAAATTATATTAGTCCCCACATCAGCTTATTCAACTGTAAAAATAGTTTTATACATTAAAAAAAGTTTAAAACCTAAATATTAAATTTAAGCCACTATAAGCATGTTTTTTTCTTTGTTATAGGTTACTATCCATTATTATCAAAATGTATATATTATCACCTCACTAAATATTAATTATAATAATTTTTCATGGAGGATAAAAAAAATGGATAAAAAAATTATGGCAGCTATAGTGATTATAATAATTGCCGTTGTTGGAGTAGGTGTATATGGATACAGCTCCTATGTAGCCTCCTCAGAAAGCGGCACTATAACAATATACGCAGCTTCCAGTCTTGCAAAGCAGATGAATAATACTGCAGCAGAATTCAAAAAACAACACCCTAACGTCGATGTGCAAATACAGTATGGTGGAAGTTCAGATCTCATTAGCCAGATAACACAGCTTAACAAATCTGTGGATATCATGGCCTCAGCAGACTACGGTCTTATTGATAAGAATATGATACCCAATTCCACCAGTTTCAACCTGGAATTTGCACGTAACGAACTGGTGATTGCCTATACCAATAACAGTAAAAACAGCAGCCAGATCAACAGTACCAACTGGTACGAGATACTGAATCAGTCTGATGTGAAAATTGGTTTAGCTGATCCTAACTCTGCACCTGCCGGATACCGTGGTGTGATGATGATCCAGATGGCCAACAGCTACTACAACAACAGCAATATATTCAATGATCTCATTGCTTCCAATTCCGCAATTACATCCCAGGCCAATGGAAGTAGCTATGTCATAAGCAGCCCAAATAACTTAAATCCCACCTCTAAAATAGTTTCAAGACCTGCAGTATCTGATTTAATGCCAGTACTGCAATCAAATTCCGTGGATTACGTTTTAGTGTACAAGAGTGATGCTGAACAGCAAAAGAGTTCCGGTGTTAAATATATGACCCTGCCTCCTCAACTGGCACTATCCAACACCACCTATGAATCAACCTACAAAAACTACAAGTTAACTCAGTTCAGTGACACCAACAAAAGCAAATCTGTAACTCTGACACCTATTGTGTACGGTATTACCGTGTTAAACAATGCCCCACATAGGGACCTTGCAATTCAGTTTTTACAACTCCTCTTAAGCCCTGCAGGTAATAAAATAACCCAGGACAGTTACCAGGACCCAATAGTACCTGCAATAGCAACCAATGGTTCCACCAACATCCCTCAACCACTACAACAATATGTGAAACAGTAGATGGGTGAAATAGTAGACGGATAAATTGGAGAAAATAATTTCTCCGAATTTTTTTTATTTTAAATTTTTTAATTTTAAAGCTTTTTTATTTAAATCAGAAGTCATTGCATTCTTTTTAATTAGTATATTTTTATTAATTTTAAATAGTAGATCAGCACAATATTAGATAAATCAAAATCAACAATACTAATTTTACAAGTCGATACCATGAAAAGACTAGATTATACCACCATTTTCTTCGCTGTTATGGGATCGTTCTTGTTCCTGTTTATTTTAATCCCTATACTTAATCTGATGATATCTGCCGATCCTGGCTCCATATTAACTAACCTCCAGAACAGGGAAGTAATGAGTGCTATATTCATCAGCGCCTACTCTGCACTGGCCGCAACAATTCTGGCACTTTTATTTGGGGTGCCACTGGCTTACATCCTGGCCAGGCACAACTTCCATGGAAAGGGATTTGTAGAAGCAGTGATCGATGTGCCAATTGTAATTCCACATACAGTCAGTGGTATTGCCCTTTTACTGGTTTTCACTTCCACAGGAGTAATTGGTGCACCATTAGGAAAGTTAGGACTTGTTTTCACCGATGCAATCCCCGGAATCATCATTGCCATGCTTTTTGCCAGTGGATCCTTTGTGGTTAACTCGGCCAGGGAAGGATTTGAAAGTGTTGACCCCCGAATGGAAAAAGTGGCCCGGACACTGGGTTCTGGTAGTTTAAGGACATTTGGAGTAATAACCTTACCATTGGCACTGCGAAGCATAGTGGTTGGGTCAATAATGTGCTGGGCCCGGGCTATAAGTGAATTTGGAGCCATTATTATTATCGCCTACTTCCCAATAACCGCCCCTGTTCTTATTTACAGGAGATTCGTGGACTTTGGCCTGTCAGAAGCCACCCCAGTTGCCGTTATTTTAATATCTTTATGCCTACTGCTTTTCTTAGTGGTTAGATTGCTTATGAGAGGATGGAAAACCTATGATAAAAATTGAAAACCTGAGCAAGGATTGGAAAGAATTTAAGATAGATCAGGTTAATTTAGAGGTTAAACCCAATGAATACTTCGTTATTTTAGGTCCCAGTGGATCGGGTAAGACCATGCTCCTGGAACTGATTGCTGGAATATGGTACCCAGATTCAGGTAAAATATACTTGGATAATAAGGATATAACTGATGCATCCCTTGAAAAAAGAGGGGTGGGATTTGTTTATCAAAATTACATGCTCTTTCCCCATAAAACCGTGTTTGAAAACATTGCCTTTGGATTGAATTTGAGGAAAATTCCCAAGAAGGAGATCAAAATTAAGGTCCAGGAGATGATGGAACTTCTAAACATTTCCCATCTTAAAGACCGCCTACCCCGAACTTTAAGTGGAGGAGAACAGCAGCGCACTGCTTTAGCCCGTGCCCTAATTGTTTATCCTAAGGTTTTACTTATGGATGAGCCATTGAGTGCATTGGATAGGAAAACCAGGGATGAATTAATGTTACTCTTGAAGGAGATTCATCAGAAGTTTGATATAACCATCATTCATGTTACTCACAACTTCGACGAAGCCCTGCAACTGGCGGATCGGGTGGCTATTATGAAACAAGGCACCATCTCCCAGGTGGGAAATGTGGAGGAAGTATTCAGACGCCCTGCCAATGGATTTGTTGCCAGTTTTGTGGGTGTTGAAAACATACTCAAGGGCACAGCCACCATGGATGGTGATGTGACCCAAATCAATACTGGAAATACAGTCATAGTCAGCACAGAACAGAAGACCGGACCAGTTCATATTACAGTGCGGCCGGAAGACATTACCCTCTCCTCCCAAAAAGTGACCACCAGTGCCAGGAATGTTTTTGAAGGCCGTGTGAAAGAAATTGCAGATCTGGGCACCCTGATCCGGTTAACCATTGATGTGGGAGATCCTCTGATTGTTTTTCTAACCAGACAATCATTTTTGGATCTGGAAATTAATATTGGAAAGTCAGTCTGGACCTATTTCAAAGCCACCGCAGTGCACGTATTTTAAACCAGGAATTAATTGGGGATTTTGAGTTATAAGCTCCTCAAAAGATGGTTAATAAATCAAAATAGTGATTAATAGTCAGAATAATGATTAATAGCTCCAAATAGCGGTAATAAAAATCCGGCTCTGTAGAATAAGTTCTACAGAGCGCTAATTTGAACTTTATTTCCCAGTTACCACTTCAGATTCACCTAAGTTGGTTGAGTCTACCTTATCATTTATTATCACAATAACCACCAAGACTAAAGCAATTATTGAGGTTACTGCTCCGAATAAGAACAAATTAGAAAAGGATTGACTTAAGTTACCCATTCTGCTGGTGGCACCCACTAAAAAACAGGCGCCAATCACCGGTGCAACAGTAGAACCAACACCTTTAAAAGTATTTAGTATTCCAACACCTGTTGCTTCTTCTTCTTTTGGCATGAATGACATCATAAGAAGCTGGAATGCGCTCCAAGTGAACCCTACACCCACTCCAATTATTGCTAAGCAAATTGCCAGACCTGTTGAATCTGTGACATAGTATGACAATCCGAAGAGTCCTGCGATTAGGAGAGGTGATCCTAACAGGAGCATACGTTTAGATCCGAATTTATCTAAAAGAAATCCACCCAATATGGCAGTTATACACACTGCTACAGAAAGGGGAGTCAACACCGTACCACTGTCCTGCACATTCAAATGTAATACTGTCTGGGCAAAGGTTGGTACATATGTAAATGCCATAAATGTACCAATCCCTGATAAAAGAATTGCAAAGTTAAGTGATAGGATTTTAGGCTTTTTTAGCATGTCTATATCTAATATTGGTTCTGATACTCGTTTTTCGTATGTAATCAGTGCAATGAATAGGATCGCAGCAGCTATGAGTAGTGGGAACACAGTTACATCAGTAAATGGTGCGCTTTCCAGCCCTATAATGCCCAATAACATAGAGGCTATTGCTCCTACAAGTAATGCTGATCCAATGTAGTCAATATGCTGATTTTGATCTCCATATGTTTCTTTGAACCTGAAAGCGAGGATAATTGCCACGATCCCCAGGGGAATGTTGATGTAGAATACAGTTCTCCAACCAAAATTTTGGATCAGGAAACCACCTATGTTTGGTCCTACTATGGTGGCAATGGATGACATTGCCATGAGCACACCCATTGTTTTTCCTCTTTGATTTTCAGGAGCAGAATCATTCATACTGGATAAGGCCGCAGGCAGAACAATACCCGCACCAATACCCTGTAAACCCATTGAAGCTATTAATGAATATATATCCCAGGATAAGCTGGCTGTAACTGATCCTATGACGAAGGTGGCCACACCAGTGATATATAATTTTTTCCGGCCGAATACATCAGATAATTTCCCTGCAAGTGCCATAATTGCGGTCATAAACAACATGTAAGTTGTTAAAGTCCATGTTGCCCAATTAAAGGAAGTGTGCAGGTCTCCAATTATGGTTGGTAGTGCCGGCACGAATATATAGGCATCCATTGCTGTCATGAACACACCCAAAGCAAGGACTATCATCACAAAAATTGGGGAGGATCCTAAACCCTTTTTATTTTCAATTATTTTGGTAGTATTTTCAATCATTTTATCTCCATCTTTTTATGACAAAATTAAAGGCATTATGACAAAATTCAGCCATTATAAGAAAATTAAAGCCCAATAATTTTTGTATATTGATTTATTTCCAATTTAACCACCATTATAGTATGAATTGTAAAAATAAATCAACTAAAAGCATTGAATGCTTTTTTTAATTCTCCGACTAACTTAATTTTGAAATTTGAATGCACTTTAATCTTCTAAAATATAATTTCATATTTGTTAAATACATTACATATTAGTTGTTAGATACATTACAACAAAAATAATATCTTTTGGTATTTATATTTTTTGGAAACAGTTGTTAGACATACAACAACTAATAACTTTAAATATTACAGCATATACAAAATTTTATACAGTAATTCATTATCTAACAACAAAAACCTCATTAATTAACAACAAAAAACCGGAGATATTGTATGAATGAAATTCCTCAGGAATTAATTAAATCATTGATGGACCTCGGACTTCTTGAATCTGAGGCAAAGATATACATAACCCTCGCAATGATGAATAATTCCGAAGTCAAAACGCTTATAGAATTTTTAGGCCTATCCAAACCAAATACATACGAAAGTCTTCGTCTTCTCGAAGAAAAGGGACTGGTGTCTTTAATCAATACCAGACCCATGGCTTATCAAGCATTACCTCCAGAAATAGGACTGGAAGTTTTATTAAAAACACATATTGATGCAAAAGAAAAAGCAAAAAAGATTTTTTCAATTATGGATAAAGAAAAATTCGTGCCCAAATCTTCTGAGTCATTATGGAACGTTTTCAATGGAGAAAGCATAAATTATAAAATTAAAGACATGATCCAAAATGCTAAAGAAAGCATATTCATGATATCATCTCCCAAGTACATTAAATATCTTGAAAATGCAGATACAAATTTAAAACTGGATATAGTCCTATTCTCAGAGACAAGCTCATTTGAAAGATTAAAAGAAGACTTTAAAAACAAAAAAGGCAATTTTCAGGTTGTAAATGAAGAAGATATGCTTAATATCGTTGCATCATCTAAAACCAAAGATCAAAAACAATTCGAAATATACAAAGAAGCTTTGTTAATGGTTGAATACAGAAATATGATAATGTTAGCCATAGATGATGAAGAAGTATTATACATGCCCCCCATGTCTACAGACTCACTCACAGCCATCAATACAAAAAATAAGGCAATGACGATACTTATGAAAATTGGGCTCAGTGACATTACAAATCAGTTATCATAAATTGATTTTTCCAAAAGTTAACATCCGAACAAATCAAGGGTAAAACTAGTTAAATTGAATAAAATGGGAATAAATTGAATAAAGATGGAATGAATTGTATAAATTTTAAAAAAAGAATGTGAAGACTGTATTAAATCTTTTCAGGTTTTGTTTTAATCCTCAAATTGGGACCTGAAAATACAACTATTCTTCACAGGTGTCAATGGTGATTAATGTTTCTTCACCATCCTGGGGAAAGTGCCGAACCTCAATTAAATCGTACTTTATCTTTTCAAGGTCAATATTTACAGTATTATGAATAGTGTCGCCATCTAAATGGACTAACACTGTGCAACTCTTTTGTCCACCTTTGAGTACACAGGTTTCAATGTTTATAACCTCACCAGGAGTAAAAACCCGATTATAAGACATTTCAATCTTATCATAGTTCTTTACGTTATTTTTGATGTATTCAATTGCTTCTTCACAATCCATATTCAGGTCACGAACCATCATAACACCTCAAATTGCGTATGAAATTTTACTGCCCTAAAATCACTGCTTGAATAAATTCAGTACTTAATACTTATATTTTGATTAATTTAAGGATGATCATACAAAAAATGATCATATCAAATATTTTTAATCATTTCAATATTTTTATTTAATGATGTGCAGTAGCTATGATTCTGCCATGATCACCTTGAGCTCTTCTCCATGGGTATGCCTGATTTCTATGAGATCATCCTTGATGGCGTGCATGTTTATGCGTACTACCTGATTGACCAGATCTCCATTCAAGTGTAGGGTGACTTCCAGAAATTCTTCCCCGTATTCCTCCTGCATTTCAACCCCTAAAACTTCTCCTGGAGCGTAAATTCGGTTATATGAAATTTCAAGGGTGTCGTGGGTTTTGACATTGTCCCGAATGTAATCAATGATCTCTTCGGCCTTTAAAAATGTTTCTTCTTCCATAAAAATCACGTGAAGTTGATTATAATTTGAATTTTTAATTAAATGTAGATAAAGTGTTACTTAAATTTTGCTGAAATTTTGGGTTTAAAAAAAATGGTTTTTGAAAAAAAATAAGAAATAAAAAACAGGAATTATAAGTATTTCCTGTTCTTTTCTGCGTTGAGGTACAGTCCACCTTTACCGTTTACTGCAATATCCCCGGTGTATTTGATGTATTTTCCAGAGAAGTTTTTACCTTCAATCACAGGGTCCCGGACAACTTCGTCATAAACAAATCCTTCCAGGAGCATTCCCAGTTCTCCATTGATTAAGACGTTACCGTTTTTCATCTGACCACCAGGCCAGCGAGTAACATCTCCATCGATCTGGATGAAACCTTTACTCATGTGGATTCCTGCTAAAATATCGCAGTCTCCTTTGACGTAGATTTCTCCACCGGATAGACATTCTCCGAGTTGTTTACCAGCGTTTCCGTGGAGGATAATTTTACCTCCACTCATTCCTCTCCAGTCACCGATATAGGAGCATCCACAGAATTCTCGGGTATTACCCATGATTTCCAGTTCTCCACCTTTCATTTCACGGCCAGCGTAACTTTCGGCATCACCATTAACGGTGATTTTACCGCCAGTCATTTCTGCTCCACAGTGAAGATCAGCATCTCCATTTATAGTGATCTCTCCGGCGCCCATTTTACAGCCGATATATTTTACTCGGCCACAGTCACCTTCGAGGACCATTTTCACTTCTTCAGGACCTGCTGCTGTTCCTTCCACTTCAATGTCGAAGTAGTCGGTTAGTGGGAATCTTCGGTTTCCAACTGGCACCTGATAGTTTTCGAAGTCGGCTTTTTCCCAAGTGAACACTTCATCCGGGATGAGCTCATCGAACTCCAGGGCTATTTGGGATTTTTTCTTTAGTGTTAATGTTATTGTTTTCACTTTTGATACCCCCTTATTTACTTGCCTGGACCGTTGTTATGACTGGGTTAGGTGTGAAGTGGTCCTGTACTTTGTAGTTTTCGAATTTGACAGTGTAGAAGCGCCTGAATGTAGGCATTACCTTTTCCATTACTGCTTTTTCCTGTTCTTCGAAACCTTGCACATTGGTCCATAGGGTGCGGCTAGGCACAACTTTCACAACTTCTCCATCTTTAACCAGTATTTGACCATCTTTGATGGTGTACATGGCGTTTCCAAAGGCATGTTCTATGGCAGCTGGTTCTTTAGATGGATCTATGTCGTTGGGGTTCAGGTCGTACACAGCTATGTCTGCATTGTAACCTGGTGTTAATGCTCCCCTATCCTGATATCCATAGATTTTAGCAGCAGCAGCCCTGGTGATGGTTGCTATTTCGTTGAAGTCGTATTCCCGGTCTAAAGTTCCAAGTCCGGTTCGTTTGTATGACCATACCCGTACTTCCAGGTTGTCCATCATTTCCTGTCTGCGCTCTGCGCTCATGAGCCAGGAGATGATTCTGGGGTAGCGGATAAATGGACCAGCATTGGGGTGGTCAGTGGTCAGACATACCTGCCATGGGTCTTTGATTCGGAGGAAGAGTTCAAGTCCTACACCCCATTGGAAGGAAGGAACTGGTGCTTTTCCAGAGTAAATGAATGGAACAATTCCAGATCCGGTTTCCAGTTCGATGTCTTTGTTAGCCCATTTAAGACCATTTAACTGGTGCAAGTCGAATTCCATAGGACCATCAGCGGTCATGGTGGTGGTTTCATCCAGAGTTATCTGACCTATATCACAGGTTACGTGTTTGTTTTTGTTTATGTAATCTGCAACTTTATCTGCACCGGATTCAACATCTCTCCAGCTGGTTCCAGCATAGGAGTGGAATTGTGCATGAGTTAAGTGTATGGTCTGGTTTCGCACAGAACTGTTCTTCTCTATGTCCTTAACGCAGTCAAGAGTGTTCACAGTGGTGGGGAAGTTTCCTGGGTGTCCTAGGTCGTTAGGGTGCACGTGTATGGAATGTGGTAACCCTAACATTTCATTGGCCTGTGCCAGAGCCCTTACTACTTCTCTACCGGTTACATCAAAGTAGGGTGCAGGGTCATCAATACCGTGAACGTTTCCACCCCAACCCCATGCTTCAGTTCCACAGGGGTTTACGATTTTTATTCCGTAACCTTTGGTTATTTTCAACCAGGCAGATATAAATGCAGCCAGTTCATCGATTTGTCCTTCTTTGGCGTACTGCAGTACAAACCAGTTGTTTCCAAACAGGGGTAATGGAGTAATATCGATGTTTGGTATGGCCATGATCTCTTCATGGGTGTGTTTGGCTTCTAGAGGGGGCATTGCAGCTTCAGTTACTGTTCCGTAACCCATACGGGAGTACCTGTATCCTGTTGCAGGACAACTAGGTATGGAAAATCCTGATTCAGGTCTACAGACATCTGTTGGAGCCACTACACCTTTCCTTGAGTCTTCTGGTCGGTAAATCCTACCAACAACGAGTTTTGGTCCTGCAACGTGGGCGTGAGGGTCAATACCAGCAGGCATGACTATTTTATCAGTCACATCCAGGACTTTTGCATCAGAAGAGACATTTTCAACGATCTTTCCATCCTTGAACATGACATCCTTCTTTTCACCCGCTACATTGTTGGCCGGGTCGTAAACTATACCATTTTTTAGTATATATTCCATGATATCACCTTATTTGCTAGCTGCTGCGGCCTCTTCAGCTTTGATTTTTTGAACCCTTTCGTGCAGCTCTCTGATGATCCATTCATCATCCCTGCATGTTTCAGGTTTGTCTACGGCCTTTTTCATGTATATAGGTACACCATCCATTCGGTAGCTGGTACCAGCACATTCTACACCGATAAACGATCCAGGAAGTACCACGTCAGCTATCTCAGTAGATGGTCCCCAGTGGATGTCTACCTGAATAACAGGAATTTCTGCCAGGCGTTTAACTGCACCTCCAGGGTAATGAGCTCCAGGATCTGCAGCTATTACCATGAATACATCGCATTCTTCCCTGGTTAACAGATCTATGGTGTTGGTTTCCCCGTTCATGTATCTTTGATATCCACGGCAGTAGTCCACACCGTAGGGGAATCCACATTCATAGGCCATGAAAATGTTAAATCCATTCACGTTGAAGTGACCCCTCATAGGAGTTAGCACCCATTTAGTGTGCTCGTTAAGGTCCACTAACATTTCAATTGCCATGTCAATGTTCCTCTGCTTGGAGAGAGTGTGAGTCAAACCCAGACCGAAGAATAATGCTCCAAACTGGACATTTTTCATTGCTTCGGCTAATTCCATGATGTCTTCTTTGGGGATACCAGAAACATAGTCCTGGTCAATTTCTTTTCCTTTTACAGCGGCCCTTATTGCGTTGTAGAATCCATAGTCACCGTTTTGATCAAATCCTACCCATATGTCGGACATTTTTGCGGTGTCACTGTATTTGGGGTCCATGGTAATTAGAGTACGGTCAAATCGACCTCTTTGTCTGAACCATCCACGGGGGAAGGTACTGTATCGGGCCAGGTGCCGTGGGTGAGAGTTCATTGGGTTACTTCCACTGTAAACAATCATGTCTGCCCGGTTTTTAACTTCTCCCAGGGTTGCAATAGGATATCCTGCGTTTTGTACAGCTTGTAGGGATGGGCCGTGACAGATTGTGGCCTGGTTATCCAGAACAGCTCCCACTAGTTCACCCAGTCGGATACCGTGTTTCATAGTTTCTATGGATGTTTCACTCCAACCATAGAATATAGGTCGGACAGCACCGGCAATGAGCTCGGCAGCTTTGTCCAGGGCAGTGTCCCAATCAACTTCCTGTAGTTCACCGTTTTCATCACGGATCATTGGTACCATAAGTCTCTGGTCCATGTCTTCCATGACTTTACTGGCGCCGAGTCGACAGGCGTGTCGTACACCGACTACGTGCCCATCTTTTACTAAGAAATCTAAATCATCGCAGTTACATCCGCAAAATGCGCAGGTGCCGTTTTCTACGATTTCATCATAATCAGTTATAGGCGGTTCGTATGCCACTTTAATCGGCCTCCTTATTTCTTTTTGTAGACGGGCATCTCACCGAGTGATTCTAACCCAGGGATGGATTCTTCGTCTTTAACATATTTTTTATAGACTGCTCTCATGAGGTCAGCCATTAATAAAACTTCTTCGTCTGATTTTTCCACTGTGCAGTAGATCCCCTTATAGGTGGGGTCACAGCAGCAGTAGGTTTCGTGACTGGTGATCACATTAGCCCAGGGGCCTTTGGGTATGAATATGGTCCCTTCGTGAGGTGCATCCCTGGAGTGGACAGAACAAACCACTACTTCTCCCCAATCTGTTTTGACCTTAACGGTGTCCCAGTTGGAAACGCCCAGTTTTGCCATGTCCTTAGGGTCCATGTAAGCAACTCCACACACTTTTCGGTATTCATCCTTAAGGGTGGAACCTCTTTTTTTACATGCTCCCTGGTAGATGTCAGAACCAGTGTTCAACATCATATTCAATATTTTTCGTTCTTTGGCTGTTGGTTCTTCTAGTTTAACCACTTTAGGAACGACGGGTTTTTCTATATAAGTCATTATTACACCTCATTCCAGCCATATAGCATCTGTAGGGCAGAATAATTGGCATGTCCCACATTTTGTGCATTTTTCTGGGCTGAAGAGTTTGATTACTCCGTTTTCAACCATCATGATTGTTTCTGTTGTTTTGGATCCGTGTCCACCTGCTACTTCTGGACTGATGGATACGTTTACAGGGCAGGCAACAACACAAACTCCACATCCCAGACAGTTATCTTGTTCTACTTTCAGTTCCATAATATATCACCCAAAATTTAGGTTCTTAGAGAGTCCATCTTGTTTTTCCATGACTTGGACTTGGTAGGGGTGTAGTCCACATCGGTTCTCTTGACGTCTATTGCATCTACAGGACAGACGTTTTCACAGGCACCACAGTAGATGCAGTATTTTTCATCTTTGAATACTTTTTCCACCATTTGTGCGGATTCTGAAGGTTGTGGGAATGATAGTACATCACATGGGCAGATATCTACACATGCTCCACAAGTGGTACATTTGTCCTGGTCAATTGCCAGTTCACCTTTAAATGGTTTTTTAACCTTTGCAGCGTCTACTGGACAAATTTCTTCACACCATCCGCATCGGACACATAAGTCATCATCAATAAATGAGCTTCCTGTTATTTCAGAATCTTCAGGGTTCAGGTCGTATTCACCGTAAGAACAGCTTCTGCAGGCAGCCATTATGGCATCAACAGGACATGCTTTCTTACATACCAGACAGTAAACACATTTATCTTTGTCCACGTTTATGTCTGAAGCTACTGTTGGGTCGGCTGAGGTTGGTATTTTGCTGTCCATGGTTATGGCATCAGCAGGACACATTTCCTCACATATGCCACAGCTTATACAAGTATCCTTGTCGATTTCAATTTCACCGGTAACCAGCTTTGCGCGGTCAGGTAAATCCCGGGCAATGGTAATTGCTTCACGGGGACATGCAGTTTCACATGCTTTACAGTAAATACATGTGTCATCATCAATTTCTGCAGAAGACAGAAGTTCTGGATAAACATCCATGTTCTTGATTGATTCACCATCGAGGGTAAATTCTAGAGCGTCTACAGGGCAACCAACACTACACATACCGCATAGTACGCACTTGTTTTCATCAACGCAAATTTTTGATTCATCAGCATCGGTCCGGACTATGGCTCCGATATCACCAAGTTCTATCGCTTCTACCGGGCATACTTTTTCACATATACCACAGCCAATGCAGACTTCATCTTTGAAGGTCAGCTTCCGCTCTTCTTCAGCTGATCTTGTTACATCAAAGTCCAAGGCTTTGACTTCCTTCGTATTAGAAACCATTTTTTACCTCCATATTCTATTGAGTGGTAGGGAACTAATTCCAATCCAGGAACTAATCCAAACATAATATGACACCCTCAGCACCAATAGGATTTCTTAATTGTTCCATGGGTTCTTTAAACTGTGATTCTTACTTTAATTTGAACTGCATCACTGCAATTTACTTTTAAAAATCTAGTTGGCACTATGTGTGTTGATAACACATAATTCTTCTAATATATTTATATATTGCTACTACAATCAAGCCGATATTCATATATATTGAAGTGTATTAACTACACATGCAAGAGTTGGGTAAAAAGAGTTGGTTAGATAAGAATACTCCTAAAAAAATCCCAACACCCTACACTAATTTTTTAAGCTGAATTGGGCAGATAGTTCTGGAATCACATTGTCATTTAGTCAAACAAAATAAAAAAAATGGGAAAATACTATTGAAAAAAGGATATTGGATTAAAAGGATATTGGATTTTATTTTTAATAACAATTTAATAATAAAATAAACAAGTAGCTTAACCTAGATTAGATATAATGTCTATATCAACCGGGATTTTATACCAACCGGGAAGCGCAAGTAGAAAAAAATCGATTAATGAATGAATTACGTTAGGGATGGGTTGTTTCCCTGATTGGTTAGTTTCTTAATAATCATGAAACGAAAACCAAAAATTAAATGAGTGTACTTAACTAAAAATAATCTTAATAATAAGATGTTTAATTATTGTGAGTGAATTAAATAATAATAGGTGCGTGAATTAATTCATCACCCAAACTCCACTGAAATTACAACTTACAATATCTATTAAATGGGGTATGAAAAATGGATAATGCACGAGACGGACCACAATATCGTTTGAAATTAGACAATAAGATAATATTACTTAATAACCGGAAATTTGAGCTTTTAAAATACATAGATGAATGTGGTTCAATAACCAAAGCTTCCCAGCAGGTGAAAATACCCTACAGAAGTGCCCTGAAATACATCGAAGATCTGGAAAATGATGTTAATAACACAATTGTTTCAACCAAAAGAGGGGGGAAAGGAGGAGGAGGAGGCAGTAAGTTAACTGAACAGGGAAAAATAATATTAAAGGAATATAGAAAAGTTAACAGTATTTTAAAAATGCATGCAGATGTTAACGAGATAGAAGGCACTATTTCGGATATCGATGTTGAAAATAAGATTGCAAACATCTATCTAAATGGCAATAAAGTCATCCTTCCCCTAAGAGGAAACTTTGATATCGGTGACAAAGTTCTGGTTTTAATAAGCCCCGAAGATATTTTTGTTATGTTAAAACCCCAAGAATCCAGCGTCAGAAATGTCTTCAAAGGAAAAATAATCAGCATGAAACTTAAAGACCACCTGGTAAGGCTAACTGTAGATCTGGGTGAAATCAGCCTTTTCGTGGATGTCACTGAATACTCCAGGGAACAGCTAAACTTAACACTTGGAAAAGAAGTTTATATAGGATTCAAAGCAGCAGCCCTGGCTATGGTTAAAATATAAGTGAATATTATTTTTTCCACTGCTTTTTTCCACTGCTTCAAATTTTTATATTTTTAATTTTTATCTGCATTTATTTTTATCTTCAATTTCTTAATTTAAATATTTATTTTTTAAAACTGGGACTTCATTCATCTTATTTCCATATCCAAAATCTTTTCCCAACCTATTGCACTGGACAAATCGAACACTTATATAGTCCATCAAATAATAGCCATAGAAGTAGAGAGCCCTCACCATAATGTGAGGTTTTAAAGGTTTAAATTTATCTGTATTTAAAAAAGGGCGTTATTATGAAGATATTGGCCGTTGTAGGAACAAAAAACACCGGAAAAACCACCTTGGTTACTATGATAGTCCAGGAACTGGTTAAACGAGGCCATCAAGTTGCAACAATCAAACACACCCACCATGATCTGGATGTGGAGGGTAAGGACACTTGGAAACACCGCAAAGCAGGGGCAAAGATGGTGGTTGGATCAGGGGAAAGTACATTCTTCCTGATAAACAAACAAATTGAACTTGAAAGGATCCTGAAATCCATAAAAAACATTGATGAACCAGATTATGTCATAATTGAGGGTTTTAAACATGTAGATTATCCTAAAATCTCAACCACCCCTGCAAAAGATGATTTTACATTAGCCAATGTGGATGTTTTCAATATAAAACCTGAAGATGTTGTTGAATTGGTAGATCAGGTAGAAAAACGAACCTACGGCCTTATTCCCGGGTCAAATTGTGGAGAATGTGGCTTTGAAACCTGTTTAGATATGGCTAAAGCCATAATTAGAGGAGATGCATCTGAAAAAATGTGCAAAATGAAAAAATTCAAGGAAGTAGAACTTTTCATTGGCGATGTGAGCATTCCACTGAATCCTTTTGTGCAGGATTTCATTAAAAAAAGTGTTATGGGCATGGTAGAATCCCTTAAAACAGGTGAAGCTGATAAATCCTGTGAAAACATTGAGTTAACCATCAGAACTGATGAAGGAGATATTCAATAAGAAGAGGGTAAGAAAAATGTTTAATAAAAGTAGGTTTAATCCCCTAAAAAACAATTCAAACACGTATAAAATTCATTCCAACATATAATCAAAAATTTAAGGGTTAAAATTTAAAAAATTGAATATAAAGGTTGAAATTTAAAAAGGTTGAAATCTCTATGAAAACCGATAATTTCCAGAGGCCGATCATATCCCTCCGTATATCCATTACTAACCGTTGTAACATTCGCTGCTTTTATTGTCATCATGATGGCATAATACCTCAAGAATATGAGATGACCCCCTCTGAAATCGAAAGAATTGCCTTGATCGCTAAAAAAATTGGGATTAAAAAAATCAGGCTATCTGGAGGGGAACCACTAATCAGAAAGGATATAGTGGATATCACATCCAGAGTGTCAGCTTTAAAATTTAAGGATGTTGCTATAACCACTAACGGAACATACCTGGAAAAATATGCATCCCAACTCAAAGAAGCCGGACTAAATAGAGTAAATGTGAGTTTTGACACTTTAAACCCTGAAACTTATCGTTTTATTACCAAAAGTAACTACGTTGAAAAGGTCAAAAAGGGAATAATAAAAGCAGGTGAAGTGGGACTGTATCCAGTTAAAGTGAACATGGTAGTGATGAAAGATTTGAACCATGAAGAAGTTTGGGACATGTTCCAGTTCTGCAAGGACAACAATGCAATACTCCAGATCATTGAACTATTAAAGGCCGAAAGCTGTCCTGATGAAGATTTCTTTGATGATTACCACTATGATATTGGAATTATTGAAGAGGAATTAACTAAAAAGGCCACAGATATTAAAACACGCACCTTTATGCAGGATCGGAAGAAATATTTCCTGGAAGGAGGGGAGATTGAGGTGGTCCGCCCCATGGATAACACCGAATTCTGTAAAAACTGCACCCGTCTCAGGATAACACCAGAAGGGAAACTTAAACCATGCCTACTACGGAATGATAACCTGGTGGATCTAATGGAACCCCTCAGACAGGGGGCTTCTGATGATGAACTGGAAGAACTCTTTTTAAAGGCCATACAGAACAGGACCCCATTTTATGGGAAATGTTAATTTAATTAGTCTTTTTTCATCCTACTTTTTCAGCCCGTTTAAAGACTTGCCCGTTTAAAGACTTTAATTAGGAATAATTGAATAAAATTCAGAACCATACCATTTTAGAACCACATTCTCCCAATTTTTATGTTTGTAATCATTTAAGAATTACTTTTTGTGCATTAATCTACTATTTGTTCATTAATTTGTTAATTTACTTTTATTAAGTCTATTTTATTAGTCTAATTGTTTATCCCGCCTGAATTCTTATTTCAATCTATGTGAATCCCATCTAAACCCACTCCAATCTAAGTGGATGTATGGATCTTTAAAAACAAATTTACTGTAAAAGTTACATCGTGTTAGTTATGCCATGATCATTCATGAAAGTTTATCAACACTCATCATTCAAATATTGATTTATATTATTTAAAATTAAAAAATACAAGTTAAATTTTGTTTGATTTATTTTATACACACCATGAGAATTATTTTAATTATAATAATCAATATGGTAATTAAAAATAGCTTATAAGATTTTTTATTGAATTAAACAGAAATATTAAAACATATCGAGATATTAAAAGAACATATGACCAATTTCCAACCTTTTTAAAGAATAGGTACGAGCGAATCTTTATATAATTGTTCAGTATACAGTAAGATTTAACACGGAATCCTCCACAGGTGGTCAAAAAATGTCAAAAGAACTTAAAAAAGAGTTAAAGGAACAGATTAAAGGAAAAAATGAAAAAGAAATCAACGAAGAAATACAAGAACAAATAAAAGGAAAAGACGAAAAAGAAATCAACGAAGAAATACAAGAACAAATAAAAGGAAAAGACGAAAAAGAAATCAACGAAGAAATACAAGAACAAATAAAAGGTGAAGACAAAGAAAAAATTGAAAAAAAGGTTCAAGAACAGATAAAGGGGAAAAAATAATCATATCAAACCTTTTTTTATCATCAATTATCTTTTTTTGAAAATCTAAATTATTAACTTCAGATTTTACCAAGTTATTAAATAGATTTAAATGCTTAAATTATCAATTCTGTTCAAATCTTAATGGAGTTTTTTTAATAAGGTTTTTTTAGTGGATTTTTTTAATATTTATTCAAAAATTTCTTCTTTTGGAATGATCTGATGTTTTAAGAAAAGTTTTAAAAAATGATTCCTAAAAGAATGATCCCATGTTTTAGATATCAACATGGACAATTATTGCACCCCCAAGGTTTAGTCCAACAATTTTCGAATTGTATTCAGATCTTTAAATGTACAATCATGATAAATGGAGAATCATGATAGATCGATTTATTACAATAATGCATGTGATTATTATAAATAATTTAAGCATTATATTAATTATTTAACATTAAAACAACATATTTTCAACAAATATGTGCAATAAAGAGTTAATATTAATTTTAATATTTCTATAAACGTTAAAAATCTAAATTTTTATTAAAAACCGAATATTCAACTGTTAATTTTTTCTATTTTTGGGTGGATTTGACAGCTAAAATTAGCCATATCCTTATGCCGCATTTTATAATAGAGATGTTTAGATCTGCATAACGGATATAAGTCTTTCGTAATAAGGCTATTCACAAAAGTTTATATTACTTATAACCAGACCATTCGTATATCCCATATATCATGAACATTCATGGAAGATTAGGATCAATTTACTCAAAAACACCAGTTATTCATTAAATTATTCCAAAAATTGGTGAACGATCATGACAAATAGGCGGGAAATTGATCACAATTAATCCATCTGTCATGCTATATTTTTGGATGGAATACAAATAGTTTGATGGACAAAACAGTCGATTTGAAGTAGTCGATTGAACAAAAACGTCAATTAATAGGAGGTCGAATATATATGGCATCGTCGTTTAAATCACCTGCAGATACCGCCAAAGCTTGTGTTGGTATTGCAGAGTTGAAAGAAAAAGCCTCATTGAGTAATTTGATTGTTTTGAGTTTCTTAGCCGGGGCTTACATTGCATTTGGAGGGCTTCTAGCAGAAGTTGCAACTGGAGGTATGGCTGCTGCTGGTTACCCTACAGGATTAGTAAAATTTGTCTTTGGTGGAGTGTTCCCAGTCGGGCTGATGCTGGTCGTTATAGCCGGTTCTGAGCTATTTACTGGTAACAACATGTACATGCCCTTTGGAATATTAGAAGGAAAAGCAAGTTGGTTAGGTCTTATCCGTAACTGGGTAGGAAGCTGGGTTTTCAACCTGGTGGGAGCATTGTTTGTTGCATACTTCCTGGCATATCTCACCGGTATTTTAACCGCAGATCCTTGGGCCGCAACTGCAGTCACCATCGCTAAAACCAAAGCACTCGGAGGAGCACAATTTGTAGCAGCAGGTAAAACTGTTACATCCTTAACATGGGTACAGGTGTTCTTAAGAGCAATCGGTTGTAACTGGCTGGTATGTCTGGCAGTTTATCTGGCTGTTTCCTCAGATGATATTATTGGTAAAATATTTGGAATATGGTTCCCTATAATGGCTTTCGTAACTATTGGATTTGAGCACGTAGTTGCAAATATGTTCTTTATACCTATGGGAATATTCCTAGGCGGAGTAACCTGGTCCCAGTTCTTCATCAACAACATGGTCCCTGCTACTCTCGGTAACATCGTTGGTGGAGGAATATTTGTAGCATGTATCTACTGGTTCACTTACCTACGGGGAACAAGTACAAAAGCATAACCAGCAAAAGTTAATTACATGCCCAATGTAAGGTTTTTGCAATCTTCCATTTTCATTTTTTTTGTATTTCTATGAAAAAGGAAGGACTTGCCAAATCCCAAATTTTATCATGAATGATCATATAACAAACGAGATATTTTCAGTTGTACATGAGCGGAATCAGTGATTTATCAGGAAATTATCATGAACATTCATGTTTTTTAAAAGAAAATATGCGGAGGAATACAAAGATGGATATTAAATACGTACCGACAATATGTCCCTACTGCGGTGTTGGATGTGGTATGAACCTGGTAGTTCAGGACGAAAAAGTAGTTGGTGTGGAACCATGGAAAAGACACCCTGTGAATGAGGGAAAATTGTGTCCAAAAGGAAATTTCTGTTATGAAATCATCCACCGTGATGACAGATTAACCACCCCACTTATCAAAGAAAATGGTGAATTCAGAGAAGCCACCTGGGATGAAGCATATGATTTAATAGCATCCAAGCTGGGTGCCTACGATCCCAATGAAATAGGTTTCTTCTGCTGTGCCAGATCTCCCAACGAAAACATCTACGTGAACCAGAAATTTGCACGAATAGTTGTTGGAACCCATAACATCGACCACTGCGCAAGACTTTGCCACGGACCTACCGTAGCCGGACTTGCTGCTTCCTTTGGGTCTGGAGCCATGACCAACTCCTATGACAGTTTTGAAGAGGCAGACCTGATATTCTCCATTGGAGCCAACAGTCTGGAAGCCCATCCATTGGTTGGAAGAAAATTAATGAGAGCAAAAATGAAGGGAGCATACTTCATAGTGGCTGATCCTCGATTCACTCCCACCGCTAAACAGGCAGACCAGTACATCCCATTCAAAACCGGAACTGACGTTGCATTAATCAACGCCATGATGAATGTAATAATCAGTGAAGGCTTAGAAGACAAGGAATTCATAGAAAAAAGAACCAAAAACTACGAAGAACTGAAAAAAGTAGTAGCCAAATACACTCCTGAAATGGTCTCAGAAATAACCGAAGTTCCAGCTGACGTCATAAGGGACATAGCAATAAAATACGCTAAAGCTGATAAAGCAGCCATAGTTTACTCACTGGGTATAACTGAACACTCCCATGGTGTGGACAACGTTCAGCAAACCGCTAACCTGGCCATGCTCACCGGGAACATTGGAAGACTGGGAACTGGGGTAAACCCATTAAGAGGTCAAAATAACGTTCAAGGTGCCTGTGATATGGGTGCATTACCTACCGATTACCCCGGATACCGGAAAGTAGTTGATGCAGAAGTAATGAAGGATGTTACTTGCACCTGGGGATGCAGTGACTTCTCATGCGAACCTGGTCTGAAAATCCCAGAAATGATAGATGCCGCTGCAAAAGGCGACCTTAAAATGTTATACATCACTGGTGAGGACCCAGTAATTTCAGACCCCGATACCCACCACGTGGAAGAAGCATTGAACAATCTTGATTTCTTTGTGGTACAGGACATATTCATGACTGACACTGCAGAATTTGCAGACGTAGTGTTACCTGCTGCCTGCTGGGCCGAACAGGATGGAACCTTCACCAATGGTGAAAGAAGAGTTCAACTCATCAGAAAAGCAGTAGACGCACCTGGAGAATCAAAATATGATTGGGAAATCTTCTGTGACCTGGCCAAAAGAATGGGTGCAGATCCTGAAATGTTCACCTATGAATCAGCACAGGACATATTTGAGGAAGTTCGAACTGTAACTCCACAATACGCGGGTATGAACCGGGAAAGACTGGAAAGACCAGAAGCACTTCACTGGCCTTGTCCATCTGAAGATCATCCTGGAACCGCCATGATGCACGTTGAAAAGTTCGCCCACCCTGATGGACTTGGAATATTCTCACCTCTTGAAGAACAGGGCCCAGTTGAAACACCAGACGAAGAATACCCATTAATATTAACCACAACCCGTCTACTGTTCCACTACCACGCTGCAATGACCCGAAGAGCCTCAACACTGGATCGTGAAGTACCAACAGGATATGTGGAAATAAACACAGAAGACGCCGCCAAACTTGGAATAATCAACAAAGAAAAAGTCAAAGTCAAATCCCGAAGAGGCGAAATAGAAATACCAGCCAGAGTCACTGATGACATTATTGAAGGAATTGTAAACATTCCAATGCACTTTAGAGAATGTTCTGCAAACATCCTAACCAATGCAGCTGCAATAGACCCCAGATCTGGAATGCCAGAATACAAAGCATGTGCTGTAGCCGTATCTAAAATGGAGGGATCCAAATGATCAACACAAACGACATGTTTTACGCAAAATCTTCTGATGCAGAAATTGCCGAAGCCGGAGAATACGGTGGCGCAGTGACCACTCTTCTAAAATTCTTACTAAAAGAAGGAATTGTTGATGCAGTACTAGCTGTTGACAGTAGCGCAGACCTCTACGACGTTGTTCCAGTCTTAATAGAAGATCCTGAAGACATTGTAAAAGCAGCTGGATCACTTCACTTCGGAACACTCAACCTGGCCAAAGTAGTTGCCCGTTACCTTAACGGTGCCCAGGATATGAAAATTGCAGTCACAGTGAAACCCTGCGATGCAATGACCATGGTTGAACTCATGAAAAGAGAAAAAGTCAACGCAGACAATGTGATAATGGTCGGTTTAAACTGTGGAGGTACCATGCCCCCAGTTAAAAGCCGCCAGATGATGGAACAATTCTACGAAGTTGATCCAGATTCAGTGGTCAAGGAAGAAATCGCCAAAGGTAAACTCATCGTTGAAACTGAAGATGGTACTGAAAAAGAAATTCCAATCGACGTCTTGGAAGACGAAGGATTCGGTAGAAGAACCAACTGCAGAAGATGCGAAGTCAACATTCCTAAAATGGCCGATCTTGCCTGTGGAAACTGGGGAGTGATTGGACCTTTAGCTGGAAAAGCAACCTTCATCGAAGTGTGTTCCCCTAAAGGTGCCGAAGTCCTGGAAAAAGCTAAAGAAGCCGGAGTCATAGATTTAGAAGCTCCAATTCCCAAAGGAATTGAAATACGCGAAAAAATCGACGGCGCAATGGTTAAACTGGCAGACAAATGGCAAACCAATGATTGGGAAGATGCAGCTGGCAGAGAAATATTCTCAGTTCTCACCGAGTACATGGATGATTTCTCCAGGTGCCTGAAATGTTACGGGTGCAGAGAAGCCTGTCCAATATGTTACTGTGCAGACTGCTGTCTGGAAGCAAACAACGGTCCTGACTGGTTGACTAAAGGAGAAATCCCACCATCACCCATGTTCCACCTGGAAAGAATGCTTCACATGGCAGAATCCTGTACCAACTGTGGTCAGTGCGAAGAAGTTTGTCCTGGTGAAATACCCCTGGCCAAGATCTGGCACGAAGTAAACACCAAACTGCAAAACACCTTTGGATATGTCAAAGGAACTGGTGATGACAAACCACCAATCGCATACTTCCCTGTGGGAAAATAAAATAAGTTTTAACCTGTACTGCAATTTAGAAAGCTAAAGCAGTATCAAGTAAACCACATTTGCTAAAGGTCATATTTAGGTTGATTATCGCTCAAGGTCACCTCTAAAATATGCCTGACTTGCAAGTTGTGGTTTACTGAACTTTTTTTTATTTAATTGAATAAGTGAATTAATGTCAATTAAGTATGTTATTATATATTATCATTTTCTGATTCATACAAAAATCTGATTTAGTGCAGATTCATAGAAATGCATCCCAGCAAAATTCATTCGTATATAGATTTAATATTCTATTTTTAACATAATATAATATTACAAGAGATATGTGAGGATTCTATTTATGGTTGTGAACACAATGGAAAAAGAACTCCCCAAAAACTATCAAAATATAAGAATACGCTACGAAGAATACGGTCAGGCTTTAAGTGAACTGGGTAAAGCCATTAAGAAAGCAGGACCTATTGATGAAAAAACATCCCATCTTATCCAGTTAGCAGCTGCTGCTGCCATAAGATCAGAAGGAGGAGTACACAGTCACACCCGCAGAGCCCTGGAACTGGGAGTGTCTCCCGACGAATTATACCACAGTGTTCTTCTGTTAACCAGTGTTATAGGATTCCCTAATGTTGCCGCGGCCATATCATGGGTGGATGACATTGTACTAAAAGAAGAATAAGATTTACTGAGATTACTGGAACTCTGAGATTTACTGGAATATTAAGCTATTCCTAAAACCAAAAATCCACATATTTAATCTAAAATATCCCAATTAACTCTTTTTTTTGGAATATTGGAAATAATATTGGAAATATTATAAAACAAATTGGATTATAAAACAAATTGGAGATATTTGTTAAATATTATGCATGTTCAGGCGTATTCCAGAAGTGAACCCCGTAACCAATACTCCAAACTTTATTACCCGAAATAAAACCCAGAGGCATTATATGGATGAAAATAGGAACGAAATGTTTCAAAAAGTTAAAATCATAAAGGTGGACCAGGATGTCCATCATATCGATGATCTGGTGGCCATTGATACCAAAATGAAACTCTTTGTTAATGGATCCAAACTGGGCGAATTTTACCTGAGCCCCCATGATCTGGAAGACTTCGTTCTGGGCTACCTTCTGGATGAAAGATACATCAAAAGTATCACTGAAGTTAAAAAAATTAATGTAACTGATCTGGACATCAAAGTTGAATTAACCGGAAATCAGCCAATTGAAAAGGACAAATTAGGTTGTTATGATGGATGGGTTCACCAGGATCAGGATCTGGTGAAAATAAACTCTGATTTTAAGGTTGAAAGAAAAAAGGTAATGGATTCATTTGATCTTCTCATTAAAAAAGCAGAAGTCTGGTCCAAAACCGGGGGAACCCACGTGGCTGCAGTGGTAGGGGAAGGTCAATTTATTGTCCGTGAGGATGTCAGCCGCCACGTGGCCGTTGATAAAGTTATTGGTGCTGGTTTAAAAGCAAAAATTGATTTTTCGAAAAGTTTCATTGTCTGCAGCGGCAGGATCCCACCGGACAGGGTGGTGAAACTGACCAATGTAGGTATACCCATCATGGTTACCAAAGCCGCCCCTACAGTGGAAGGTTTGAAAATAGGTGAAAAATCTGGGATCACGTTGATAGGTTTCTTAAGAAACGGCAGATTCAATATTTACACCCACCCCCATCGTATAATACTTTAAATCGTTTGAAATAGGAAAAATGCAATAAATACCTGTTAAAGACTCCCATTAAAAGAAAAATCCATACAAATCAAATTATTAAAAAAATTGATTGAAAAGGAAGGATTAAAAAAGAAGAGATTAAAAAGAAGAGAAAGATTAAAAAATAAATTGAAGACGTAACAAGAACTTTTATCAATAATCGAGTACCACATCCAATAACCTGGTACTTTATTCAATAACCGTATGCCTGGCCTTCATATCCTCTTCTGTTTTTCCCATTTCAACCATTAACTGGGCTATGAGGCTGTCCAGGAATATCAGGCTGGTTACCTCGAAAAGGGTCCCCATAGGAGATAAAGACTGGTGTTTTCCGTTCATCTGCCGGGTTATGTAGTTTTTTTCTGAATCAATTTTGGTACGTCCTTTTATATGTACCACCAGATCAGCCATTTCTCCCAGGGTGGAATCCACATAGGAGGTCACCGCGATGATCTTGGTTCCCCTTTTATGGGCAATGTTGGCTGCACTGATAATGCTGAAGGTTTCACCTGAACCTGAAATTGACAGGAGACAATCTTCACTGGTTAAAGCAGGGGTTGTGGTTTCTCCCACCACGTAAACACTGATTCCAAGGTGCATGAGACGCATGGCAAAGGCCCGGGCTACCAGACCAGATCGTCCCAGCCCCATTACAAAAACGTTTTTAGATGTTTGTAAGAGGCGAGTCATGTCTTCAATGTTTTCGGGGTCAAGTTCTGCAGAAACAGACCTCACATTATCCATTATTTCTTCTATAGCATCATTAAGAATCAATTCTTTCAATATTAGCACCATTTTTATATTTTTTTAAAAAATTATTGTAATTTTTAATTATTATAAATTTTTTTAACTATTACAAATAAACTTTTATCTATATGAATTTTTAGTGGCCTGATATATATAAGTCCTATTTCATACAATTCTTATACAAATCCCTACACTAACCTTATAAACTGGCCTTTAAGTCGTGCCAAGTTAAAAGGATGAAAAAATGAAGTCTCAGCCAAGTATAAACCTTGAAATAAATGGCGAAACATTCAGCTACCGTCTTTTTGATGCTTTACGTGAGATCACCAATACTTGGTCCCAGAGGGAAGCTGCCAAAAGATTGGGGATATCACATGCAGTTTTAAATCGACGAATTCGTGACGCTGAAGGAAAGCTGGGTTTTAAATTAGTGGAGACAACTGGAGCAGGTTCTGGTCTCAGTCCCCAGGGAATGATGATCCTGGAAAAATACCAAAGCTATCTGAGAAGGTTAGAGAATAGGGGTGTACCGGTTATAGGCGGGGGTCCCATTGCCACCGGTTTGATGGACGCGTTAGCACGTCAATACGGCCTGGAAGTGGTGATATATACTACCGATGATTTGAATGCCCTTAAAATGGCCGAGATGGACATAGTGGATATTCTGGTTTTAGACGACCCAGTGCATGCTTTTATGCATGACCTGGACTTCATACCCATAGCCCGAGATGATCTGGTACTGGTATCTGGATCTGATGAAAACCTGGAAAATATTGAACAGCTCCAGGGCAGAGAATTTGTGGAAGTTATTCATTCTGCCCAGAGACTGGCCTGGAACACCCTGGATCAGTTACGGGTCGATTATGAAATCATTGATGTATGCAATTACCCTGAAAATGCACTTAAGATGGTTAAAAGACGTGAAAATCTTTTAACATTTCAAAACAGGAGTTTCATGTCACCGCTGCTTGATTCTTTTTCTGTGTCTGATATCATGGCCGATGACACCAGCCACATAATCAGCATGGTTATCCCTGATAAAGATGAAGCGGATAAAAAAGATGAACTGGAAGACTTTTCAAATTTCATCCAGGGAAAGGGTCAGGACATAATCAGGGAGTGGGGTTTTGGCAGAATTGATTAAATATTAATCATTATAGAAAAATTTATCATAAACTAAATCTTAATATACTTTATTCTCTTTTAAATCGTTATTTTACAGGATATCAATGATTTTCTGATGGATTTAAAATGCAGAGATTAGTTCATTTTTGAAAATATAGTCAGATAGTAAATTTTAAATAAACTTAAAATAGAAATAAGGCAGGTGATTGATTGAGGAACCAAAGAGATTTACTGGCCATTGGACACACTGCACTTGATTACATAATTCAGGTTAACGAATTCCCACTACCTAACTCCGCTACTACCATTAACAATATGCGTACATTCCATGGGGGCGCTGCTGCCAATGTGGCCGTGGTCGCGTCCACGCTGGGTCTAGAATCATCCCTGGTGTCTGCAGTGGGAGGAGACTTTCCAGGATCAGACTATCAAAATCATTTAGAAAAACTCCAGATCAACATCGACGATATGATAATTGTTGAGGAAGATAAAACACCCACTGCATTCGTTTTAACAGATGAAAACGATGACCAGATATTTTACTTTTACTGGGGATCTGCCACCCGTTTTAAAGAATCCCCTGTCCCGGAGGATGCCATTATGAATGTTCAGGCGGTGCATCTGGCCACTGGGGACCCCACCTTCAACTGCCGGTGCGGTGAATTCGCCCGTGAAAGTGATAAAATCATCTCTTTCGATCCAGGACAGGACTTGCACATGTACTCACCCCAGGATCTACTGGATGTTCTGAAAATATGTGATATTCTCTTTGGAAACCATCATGAAATCGGACGCATCATGGAAAGCATCAATATGAACATTGACCAGTTAAGAGATTACGGTCCTTCCATTGTGGTGGAAACCAGGGGCAGAAATGGTAGCGTTATCTACTCTGATGAGAAGATCCAGATAGATGCTGTAGAACGGGACCCCACTGACCCCACTGGTGCTGGTGACTCTTACCGGGCAGGATTCCTGAAACCATACCTGGAAGGTGAACCATTAGAGTACTGTGGTAAACTGGCTTCAGCTGTGTCTTCATTCATTGTGGAAGCAGAAGGATGTCAGACTAATGTTCCAACCCTTGAAATGGCTAAAGAAAGAATGGAAAACTCTTTAAAATAACCCGGAATTTTCTTTAATTAACTTGGAGGATAAATGAATATGGAATTAGTAGAGTATCTACTAATCCCGATAACCTCCAGAATTTTTAATGTGTTTTTAAAAATAGTTTTAATGTTTCAAAAATAGTATAATAATAATAATTAATGTTTTAAAATTAGTATAATATTCCTATTCCCTAATTTTAGTATTAACTTCCAGTTTGGCCTTTTAGAATATATACCCAGATCATAGGCTTAAAAACCATATCTATTTTTATAGGGAACATAGAAATCAAATTAAGATTAACATTAATCAGTTGCTAAGGGCTTCTTGCGATTTGTGAAAGCCCCTAGCTAAAGTACGTTTACAATGTTGAACCTAACACGGTGATTCTATGACACAAATGGACGATGCAAGAAAAGGGATAATAACCGACGAAATGAAATCCGTCGCAGAAAATGAAAATGTTGACGCTGAATTCATCCGAAAATCTGTAGCTAATGGTACCATTGCCATTCCCAGTAACAAAGGAAGAGAAGTGAAAGCTGTAGGTATTGGAGCCGGACTCCGAACCAAAGTCAATGCTACCATTGGAACTTCCACTGATATCTGTGACTTTGACATGGAAGAAGAAAAAGCCAAAATTGCCATGGCTAATAACGCTGATACCTTAATGGAACTTTCTGTGGGTGGAGACCTGGATGAAATTAGGAGAAGAATACTGAAAGTATCCGACATACCAGTGGGAAGTGTGCCTGTATACCAGGCAGCATTCGAAACCATCCGCGAAAAGGGTGCAGCCATCTACATGGACGAAGATGTCATGTTCAAGGCCATTGAAAAACAGGCCAAAGACGGTATCGACTTCATGGCCATTCACTGCAGTGTGAACATGGAAACTCTCAAACGTCTCAAACGTCAGGGACGTGAAGGTGGACTGGTGAGCCGTGGTGGAGCATTGGTATCTGCCTGGATGGTGGAAAACGAAGTTGAAAACCCATTATATAAGAACTTCGATTACATCCTGGAAATCGCTAAGGAATATGACTTTGTAATGTCCATGGCCAACGCCATGAGAGCCGGAGCCATTGCCGATTCCACAGATCGAGCTGGAGTGCAGGAACTAATTATCCTCGGTGAATTAATAGACCGTGCCCGGGAAGCAGGTGTACAGACCATTGTGGAAGGCCCTGGTCACATACCATTAAACGAAATAAAAGCAAACGTGGTTATCCAGAAAAAACTGTGCCGTCAAGCTCCATTTTACATGTTAGGACCAATTGTAACTGATATTGCCCCCGCATACGACCACATAGTCTCATCCATAGGAGCATCCCAGTCTGCAGCTGCCGGAGCAGATTTCATCTGCTACGTTACCCCTGCCGAGCACCTGGCACTCCCCGGACCAGAAGACGTGAAAATGGGAGTTATAGCCAGCCGTATCGGGGCATACGTTGGTGACATGGCCAAGGGCATACACAACGGTGAAAAGGACCTGATAATGGCTAACGCCCGGAAAAAACTTAACTGGGAAGCCCAGTACAATGCCGCCATTTGTCCTTCTGATGCCAGAGCAATAAGAGATGCCCGGCCACCAGAAGACCCAGACACCTGCACCATGTGCGGAAGCTACTGTGCTATTAAAATCGTGAATGAATGGCTGGATGAAGCCCCAACTGAAGTATTCGAATAAAATTATTTGTTCGAAAAAAAGTAAATAAATTCATCCCCCATTTTTTATTCATTTTAAATATTAACCATAATTTTTTATTTTTAGAAGGTGAATTACTTGAAACACTGGACTGAACGAATTGCATCTGATCTGACTAACTGGGACGTTGAAAAACACGTTGTAGCCAGCGGAACATCAATATCTGGCTCTATACATATTGGAAATTCTTGTGACGTTTTCATAGCCAATGCAGTGGGTAAATCCCTGCAAAAGCTGGGCGAAGACTCCAAGACCATCTGGATTGCCGATGACCACGACCCACTGAGAAAGGTTCCATATCCCCTCCCAGAATCATACGAAAAGTACCTGGGAATTCCTTACTCCCAGATCCCCTGTCCTGAGGGTTGCTGCGAGAACTTCGTGGAACACTTCCAGAAACCATTCCTGGAAACCTTACCAGTATTTGGAATAGAACTGGAAACCTATTCCGGGTTTAAAATGTACCAGGATGGAGTTTACAACGATTATATTAAAAAATCACTGGAAAGAGCCCCTAAGATCAGGGAAATATTCAACCAGTACCGGGAACATCCCCTGGCCAGTGACTGGTTACCCTACAATCCCATCTGTACCGAGTGTGGCCGGGTGAACACCACCACTGCCTACGATTACCAGGGCGATACTGTTTTCTACCGGTGCCAGTGCGGACATGAGGGTGAAATGAACATCAAATCTGGTGAGGGAAAACTCACCTGGCGTGTGGAATGGGCTGCCCGTTGGAAAATCTTCGGTGTGACTTGTGAACCATTTGGAAAGGACCATGCAGCCAGTGGAGGTTCATATGATGTGAGTAAAGTCATATCCCAGGAGATATTCGATTACAGAGCACCATACCCCGTGCCCTATGAGTGGATCACCCTTAAAGGTGAGGCCATGAGTAAGTCCCATGGAGTCTTCTTCACCCCTAGACAGTGGCTAGAAATAGGAGCCCCTGAAACCCTGAATTACTTCTTATTCCGCAGTAAACCCCTTAAACATAAGGATTTTGACCCTGGAATGTCTTTCCTGGACTTCATTGACCAGTATGACCGGGTGGAAAGGATCCACTACCATACTGAAGAGGCTGCTTCAGAGAAGGAAATGGAGAAACTGGGGAAAATCTATGAAGTGTCCCAGATCAACACTCCGGAATCCATTCCTTTCCAGACATCCTATCGTTTCCTCACTGTAGCCAGACAGATAACCGATGATCCTGAGAAGATCTTCGCAATACTCAAACGGAATTCCCAGTTAAGTGCAGATATGGAAGGTAAAGAATACTCTGATCTGGATGAAGATGCCCAGGCCAGACTCAGATCACGCCTGGAAAATGTGGAAAACTGGCTTGAAAAATATGCACCGGAATTCGTTAAATTCAGTGTTCAGAAAACATTACCCGATGTACAGTTAAACGAAAATCAGGATGCTTTCCTACTTCAGGTGGCAGACCTCCTGGAAAACAATGATTACACCTCTTCACAGGAACTCCATGATGGAATGTACACCATAATAAATGAACTGGGATTAAAACCACCTAAGGCATTTCAGGCAATTTACAAGACCATAATTGGTAAAAAACAGGGTCCAAGAGCAGCTTCATTCGTGTTATCCCTTGACAAAGACTTTGTTATCAAGAGGTTCCGCAGGGAGGCTTAATAATTGAAAGTTCAGCTGGTTGAACGGGAGGTCCTTGATCCAGTGGGAGTGGTTCAAGCCGATAAATTAAAGGTAAAGCTCCTACCAGAGGACTTTGAAAAAGCTTCCATAATCAATAACACCAAGCCCGGTGCTGAGATTATACTGGACATTTTAAGAGAGTCCCTGGGAAACCGGGAATTAATAAAGGTTAAAAAACCAGCTGGCGCCCCTGCTACTCAAAAACAGATTGAGGAAGCTTCTTCTGGAGAAATTGCCATCCTTGCCTTAGGGGACTGTGGTTCCTGCACCAGTTGGGTTATACTGGATGCCATCCGCCTGGAAAAAATGGGAATACCCACCATTTCCATATGTTCAACACATTTTGCTCCATTCGCCCGCGAACTGGCCAAATCCCATGGAATGGATGAATTAAGAATTTTAGAAATTGAACATCCCATAGCTGGTCTTTCCGATGAAGAAGTGGAAGAAAAAAGCAGGAAGCTGATTCCATCTTTCTTATATTTACTGCAAATACCATAATGCTATGAAAATTCCTTAAACCAATAAATGTGTTAGATAACTATGGCCCAAAAAGATAAAATAAAAGTTAATGATCAGGCCTGTGGCTGCCTTATTGATGAAATCCTGGAAAATGACAAAACCATGGACAAAAAAGAAGGCAAAGATGAAAATCGTCTTTGCAGTGCCAGTCCATCAGATATGGAATTCTTTGTTGATCCGGATCCCCAAAAAGTCAGTATCGATTTTTACCAGCGTCGCCTTACCGATGGTCTTCCCATCATTCCACCTACCAGGGAGAAGGTAAATCGTTTCCTGAGGTACAGTGCACATGACCCAGATGATATTCTGGCGGTTCTACCCCCTAAAATGGGTCAAGCCACTCCTGAAAAAATTGCTATTAACTCGGTTATGGCTGGTTGCATGCCTCAATTTCAACCAGTCACAGAACACATTATCCAGGCTATCTCCCAGGATAAATTCAACCTCGCAGGAGTTAACGCCACAACTCACCCCGTATCCATCTGTACCATTGTAAATGGACCATTATCCAGTGAATTAGGTTTAAACTCTGGTGCAGGGTGCCTGGGACCCGGTAACATGGCTAATGCTACCATTGGCCGTGCCCTCCGTTTGTGCCTTATTAACCTTGCCGGGGCAATCCCCGGAGTGGGGGACCATGCCACCCATGGTTCACCAGCCAAGTACAGTTACTGTTTCGCGGAAAATGAGGAAGAAAGCCCATGGGACCCTTTCCAGGTGGAAAACAGTTACTTGAAGGATGAAAGTACAGTCACGGTAATGGCTGCTGAAGCTCCACACAACGTCAATGATCATCGCAGCCAGACAGCGGAGGATCTCCTGGACACCATAGTTCACACTGCAGCCACTGCCGGTTGTAACAACAGCCACGTGCCGGGTGAATTATTAGTGATTATGAGTCCAGAGCACGCAGCAACCATCAGCAAGGAGGAGTGGGAAAAGGAAGATGTTAAGAATTATATCCATGAAAACGGACTGCTACCTGCTATTTTAGGTGATCGTGGTGGTCGGAAGCTTGATGATGAATGGATTATTGATGGAGAAGTTCGTATAACCCGTTCCCCATCAGATGTTATTTTACTGGTGGCGGGAGGACCAGGTAGACATACCATGATCAGCCACGGCTTTGGAAATGGATCTCTGTCTGTAACCATACCCCTATCTCTGAAAGATGGTACAAGAGCCATATCCGTGGAAGATTTTAAAGTAAAATAGATTTTAAAGCATAGCGAACTTATCTTTTTAGGGAATTGTTGAGAAATAACCTTAAGAAATAACTTTTAACTTAAGAACTAACTTTTAAATATAAACTATCTCCTCATTTTTTTCAAAAACTAATCTCTATAGAAATAGTAGATAAAAAATGATTAACTCAAGTTTTATTCATTTTAATTTAATTATACTCTCCGCAAGTACAAATAGGCCAGTATAATGTGGTTTTGTTCATTTTAATCCGTATGATAACCTACTTAATCCGTATGATAACCTACTCGTTCTAATTCTGCTTCCCATGTCTGGGGATTTTCTTCAATATATTTTTCTAAAAGTTCCCTGCACTCATCAATACCCATAACATTAATTTCCACCCCATTTTCCATTAATAGTTCTTCAGGACCAATTAATGTGGTATTTTCTCCAATAACCACCCGATGGATATTATATAGCATGATTGCCCCTGAACACATGGTGCACGGAGATAAGGTAGTGTAAAGAGTGGATTTTTGATAATTTTCCCCTTTGAGGCGTCCTGCATTTTCAATGCAGTCCATTTCCCCATGGAGAATGGTTGAATTATTTTGAAGGAGTCGGTTGTGGCCACGGCCCACCACTTTTCCATCTTCAACCAGCACGGCCCCTATGGGAATTCCTCCCTCTTTAAGGCTTTTTTTAGCTTCATTAATTGCTTCAACCATGAAACGATAGTCATCTGATTCCATGAAATCCTCCTAATCCTATTATGTATAATTCAACTAATAAATAAAAAAATAAAAAGAGATTAATGTTTAAAATCTCTTTCGTATGTTTACAATGTTTTTAGGGTATTCTTAGGTTGTTGTGAGGCTACCGAGTATTTTTTCCATGGTTTGAGTGCTATTAGTTGAAGATACATATGCAGCATAGTAGAGACTGTTGTTTTTCACCCAGAAAGCAATGGTAGTATAGTAACCAGAAGAGTCTTTGCTGGTTGTTGTGAGCATAGTTGCAGTAGATCCATCCACGGTTATTGATTTACTATCCCCGTAGCCCTGAGTCTGATATTCCTGTACCAGTTGATTTAGTACATTCTGAATACTTGCAGTGTCAAGTCCAGAAGCAGTTATACTTCCAATAGCAAAACCTTCATCATTGCTTCCAACTGCTGCAATACTGTGGGAACCAGATGGAACAGTTACGGTTTTTGTTGCATTTTCGCTCCATGTCCCGGGATATTGGAAAGTTATCCCATTTCCAGAATATGTTTTGTTCGACGCCCATTGGTCACTGGTACAACCAGAGGCCATTACCACCAATAAAACTACTGCCAAAATGTAGATCAACTTTTTCATTCAACCACCTACAATTATAATTATCATAATTAATTATGTAAGTACTTTCTATATAAATTGACTGTAACCCACTGTAAAAATAACTAAGAAGAACAAAAAAGCAATTAAATAACTAAAAAACAAGATTAATCCAAATAAAAGAGTATTAAAACTAAAATGATTAGAATCAATACGATTAATGAATCAATAAACATAGGTATGGTATTTTATGATGAGAATAAGAATCTAAAAAAAACTTTCGTTAGAATTCCCTAAAAATAAGTAAATGTCAAAGATTTTCATTTAACATTTTCTCCTTATTTTAACATTTTCAAAGCATCGTAGATTAAATTACACTCCAGACGGGTTGTAAACTTCAGAGCAGTTGTGTCAACCATGAATCCCGGATGATGAGTGGGTTTGGCTTCAGAAAGGGGTAGTTCACAGGGAGCAACACCATAATACATGTATAATCCAGGGATTTCACGAGAAAAATGGGAAAAATCTTCTGATTTTGTTGATGAAAGGTAATAAAGGACATTTTTTGCCCGTGCAACTCTTTCCACCGTCGGAAGCATTTCATGGTACAGTTCTAGGTTGTTGATGTTCATGGGGTAGTGCTGACCATATATCACTTCAGCCTGGCAACCGTGCATTTCTGCCTTCATCTCCGCTAACTCTTTAATACGCGTTATAAGAATTTCCCTGTTATCTTTATCCAGTGAACGAACAGTTAATCCCATTTCAGCCCCTTCAGGGATGATATTCACTTTGATCCCTCCCCAGAAGTATCCCACGGTGATGACTGCTGCTCCCTTCTGCAGGTCCACTTCACGGCTGATGAGGGTTTGAAGGGAATTTATAAGGGATGCTCCGGCAACAATAGGGTCTTTACCACTCCATGGTTGGGATCCGTGGGCCTGTTCTCCCCATATACGTATGAATATGCTGTCCTGGCTGGCATGGGTGGGTCCCTCCCTGATCATGACCTGACCAGGGTAGCAGGTGCTGTTGGCATGGAATCCAAATATGGCCTGAACTTCCGGATCCTGCAGGGCACCTTCACCAATCATGCGCAGAGCTCCACCATCAGCACCATTAGGTGCGCCTTCTTCAGCTGGTTGGAATAAAAAAACCACATTTCCAGGTAATTCAGATTGAAGCTGACTTAAAACTGAGGCAGTACCTATGGCCGCTGCAGTACTGGCATCATGACCACATGCATGGGCCACACCCGTTTCCTGACCATTATAATCTGTTTTTACGCAGGATGCATATTCAAGGCCAGTATCTTCCTGTATGGGGAGAGCATCTATATCTGCCCGGATAGCAACGGTGGGGCCTGGTTTTCCCCCATGAAGAACTGCCTTTATCCCTGTTCTGGCTATGGAATGTATTTCCAGTCCAGGGAGTTTTTCCAGGTGCTTCCGGATGTAATGGCTGGTTTCAAATTCCTGGTAAGCCAATTCTGGATGCTGGTGTAGCCAGCGGAAAATTTTGATCTGGCAGGATGCAAAATCACTGGCCATTTGATCTATACCATTATACAAATCCACGGGAATCATAAACACCACTCTTTAAACAAACAGAAGTTAAATTCAATTTAATGTATTATCTACGTATTATGTGGAAAATTTAATATATTGTTTATATTGTTTGTGGAATTTACTTTTTGTGGAATTTACCCATAATTTACATAAATACAATGATTAATTTACCTATTTTTTAAGGATCATAACTGGAAAAAATGCATTGGATCTAAGCTTGAAACCTATAAAACTTACAGATCTCTGGATTTTTATTTAAAAGGATATGTAAGGTGTAAGGATATGTAAGGTGGAAAAAGAGTAAGATTAAAAAATAGCTTATCAAACCATTTAAAACACAATTAAGGCTATTAATAACCCATTATGTTTTCACTAGTATAAATGGAATGCAAGCAGAACTACAGCACCTAACGCAACAATTACAAGATAATATAGAATTATCTTGAATCCCAAGCTTTTTACAGTTACAGAATCATCAATTTCCATGAATCGTTTGAAAATGACATATAAAAACAACATTAAGGCAAATCCTGAGATGAGCATCGCATAATCACTAGAAATAAACAACAGCACAATATTACATAAAACAAATAAAATTAGTCCGGTTAGAATAATTCTAAAGTCAAATCGGGATTTAGGGTTAAAACTCAGAGGATTTCTTTTATTAGATGTTTTACCCGGTTTTAAAGGATTTTTACACTTGTAACAGAATTCAGCTTTTTTACTGTTTTTTGTTTTGCATCGTGGGCAGATAATTGTAGATACCATAGAACCAGCTTCTACTTTCTATTTGATTGTTGTTTTGAATGTTAGTGAGATATCAAGTTCCTTAGATTAGAAAAGCCACCCTGGAAAGGGATTATGGGTTTTCTTACTAGGATAAACCGGATCTCATCTATATTATTAAGCAGTATAAGATACTAACTTTATAAAACTTCTGAAATAGTTTTGTTACTGAAATAGTTTTTTTAAATTGACCTGTTTATAACAACCTAACGAATATATAGATTTCGAATGATTGCTTTTTCTAAAGGTTTATATGACTCTGGATTTAATGATTTCTATAAAATACCATGAACATTCATGTAAGATTTGAAATTAAATTCTGAAAAAAGCAATTTAAAGAATTTAATGCTGAAATTTTATCAACTCCTATCTAAAAAATCATGATAGATTGGCAAAATTAGAAGGATTTGATATAAGTAAAAGTGCTGATGAAAGTAAGGGAAAAAAGTGCTGGATAAAAGTGAGGGAAAAGTACATTTGAATTTGTAAATTTCAAACTGTATCCTCCATTTGTATAACTGTGCACAGTTTGTAGAAGTAGTATTTAATATTTAATCAGGTGATAAAGTGATGCTTGATGAAGTTTTAAAAGCTAACGAAGAGTTTGTTCAAAATTTTGAACCCGAAAAAATGAGTCACATGCCCCAGAAAAAACTGGCCATAGTAACCTGCATGGACACCAGGCTAACCAATTTTTTAGAACCCGCTATGGGGATTGAAAGGGGTGATGCCAAGATAATTAAGAATGCAGGAAATGCTGTGGTTGATCGGGACGTTATAAGATCAGTTGCCGCGGCAATATACGCCCTTGGTGCTGAGGAAGTCATGGTAGTGGGGCATTACGAGTGCGGAATGGCTAATGTTAATCCGGAAGCCCTGGGAACAACCATGAAAAATAGGGGAGTGGATGAGAAGGCATTAAATGAAGTTGATCTGCGAGATTGGATAGGTGCAATTGATGATGAAGAGGAAAATGTCAGGGTAGTGGTGGAAAAAATCAAGGAGTCATCATTTATTCCAGATGATGTTCCAATTCATGGCCTTATAATCGACCTCTATGATGGCAAATTGAAGGTTCTGGTTGAAGGATAACTAACCGGTTCAGTACTATTATTATTTATACATTCTTTCTTTTATCCAATCCAAAAACTCTTTTTTATCCAATACTACTATTTTTTCAATTGTTACCCTGTTTCAAATGTTACCCCGCTGGTAAAATAAATTAATCTTAAATTAACTTTTGATATAAAATTTAAAATTATTATTAAAAAGAGTGGGGATCACACAAAAGATCAAGACGAAAAAGATAACTATCAGAAAGAAGCCATGTTAAAATAACCAGATATTTATTAACATGCGGAGGGATTTAGCAAATGAGTAAAATAAACCGGCAGGAAATTCTGGATGTTTTGGATGGGTATGATAAGGAAGACATAACTATTGCGACCTTAGGGAGTCATTCATCCCTGCATATGTTTCAGGGAGCAAAAGCAGAAGGATTCAGGACGGCAGTAGTTTGTGAAAAAGGACGGGAAGTTCCCTACAAAAGATTTAATGTTGCTGATGAATTTATAATGGTTGACCAATTTAGTGACATAGTTAATGAGGATGTCCAGCAGGAATTAAGGGATATGAACAGTATAGTATTCCCACATGGATCATTCGTAGCCTATGCCGGACTGGATAATATTGAAACTATTTTTAATGTTCCCATGTTTGGAAACAGGGACATTCTGAGATGGGAAGCAGAAAGGGATCTGGAAAGAAAATTGATGACCGAATCAGGGGTTAGGATTCCTAAAAAAATAAGCAATCCCAGCAAAATTGAAGGAACTGTAATGGTTAAGTTCCCAGGAGCCAGAGGAGGAAGAGGATACTTCGTTGCCAACTCAACTGAAGAATTTGACCAGAAAATTGAGGCAATGCTGGAAAGAAAATGGATTGAAGAAAAGGATATAAAAAATGCACACATGGAAGAATACGTATTAGGGTGTAACTATTGTATTCATTACTTCTTCTCAGGATTAAAAGACGAAGTAGAACTCTTAGGAATTGACAGTAGATATGAATCAACCATTGATGGTTTAGTGAGAGTACCTGCTAGAGACCAGCTAGACATCGGAGCAAATGCTTCATATGTTGTAACAGGTAATCACCCCGTAGTTTTAAGAGAATCACTACTTCCACAGGCATTTGATATAGGAGACAAAATCACAGAGGGTGCTAAAGAACTGGTACCCCCAGGATTTAACGGTCCATTCTGTATGCAGACTCTGGTTAACGATGACTTGGAAATAGTAGTATTTGAAATGAGTGCACGGTCAGACGGAGGAACAAACACCTTCATGAACGGATCCGCATACAGCTACCTCTATTACGGAGAGCCATTGAGTATGGGCCGCAGAATGGCACTCGAAATCAAAAATGGAATCAGCGAAAATCGTTTAGAAGAGATCATAACCTGATCAATTCTATAACCCCTTTTTTATTTTTACAATATGTTTTTAATCTTCCACAATTGAAAATACAAAAAAATATCAATCCCATTAAATAAATTATTAAAAATAATAGTATTCCCATCCCATATATTGGATTTGGTTTATATACCATTGCATAAGTTATATCCGAAACAATGTCAGTATTATCATTTCTGGCAACGATAATAATCAATCAGAAGGTGTTTTATTGCTCACAACCGTTCAAAAAGAAATATTGCAGGTTTTGATTGATCTGTATAGTAAATCAAATTACATGCCCATAAAGGGAGAAAATATTGCCGCGATTATGAACCGGAATCCAGGCACTATAAGAAATCAAATGCAATCTTTAAGAAGTATGGGGATTGTGAAAGGTGTTCCCGGCCCTAGAGGTGGATATAAACCTACATTAGATGCATATCATGCTTTGAATCTCAGCACTGCTGATGAAGAAGAAACCGTGCCCCTGTTTAAAAAAGATAAACTGGTTGAAAATATAACTGTCACCCGGATAGAATTCACCAGCCTTCCGCAACCTGGAGATTGTGAAGCAACTATAAAAGTTATGGGAGATCTCAAACAGCTTGCTCTTGGAGACAAAATAAGAGTAGGGCCCAGTCCTGTGAATAAACTTGTGGTGAATGGGATTATTGTTGGAAGGGATGATATGGATGGTGTTTTACTCCTGGATGTTAGGGACATACGAAGCATACCCCATAAATCAGTGATGGAAATAGCCAGCCAGGACCTTATAACACTGGATCCTAATATGAATATAAAAGAAGCTGCATGGATTCTGTCAAATAATGGAATAGATGGAGCCCCTGTGGTTGAAAATGATAGTGTTATGGGAATGTTAACCCTTATTGACATTACTAAGGCCATTGCCAATGAAGAAACTGATCTTAAAATAACCAATTTGATGTCCAAATACATAATAACAGTTAAACAAGATGTGATGATATCAGAAGCCATTCAAATTATGAATAAAAACAAAATTGGGCGTCTTATTATCACGGATGAAAAGGACAAACCAGTTGGAATTTTAACTAAAACCGATATTTTAAACCAGGTAGCTGGTTTGAAATATTTGACCAATTAATTTATAAAAAAAATCTAAATTATGGGACAGTCCCATTATACACTATTCCTTTTTTTAAAAACTCCTTTGAAAGAGTTTACCTCCATTAAATGAGATTTTACCCCTATTTTGGATAGAATCTGAAAAATCAAATCAAAACTTATTAATTCAAAAACTTAAAAATTAGAAAATTAAAAGAAAAAAAGATTAGGATAAGAAGATTAATACCTTCTCCTATCCATTAATTCTTTCATTTTTCCAGGATTCCATCCTCCGCTGGCGGATTTAGAGCGACCCACTTGCTGGACGTATCCGGTGATACGGTCGTACCATTCTACTTCTTTCTGTTCTCCACATGAAGCACAGCTATCCTGCAATCCTTTCATCAGGGTTTTGCATTTTATGCAGAAACTGAGGGCACTACTGTATGCCCAGAAACCTATATCAGATTTCCTGGCTATTTTATTCGTGAGACTCATCAGTGCTTCAGGGTCACTGTGTGATTCTCCCATATAGGCATGGAAGATGTGCCCACCTAAAGTACGACTGTGGAATTGCTCCTCGATACGTATTTTCTCTGCCAGGTCCACGCCAGTGTCCACTGGTAAATGGGATGAGTTGGTGTAATAATAAGCCTCAGAATCTCCCTGAGTTATGGCTTTATTACCGAATTTCTCCCGATCCAGTGTTGCAAATCGGTAGGCAGTTGACTCTGCAGGCGTTTGGAGGATTGTCCAACGCAAGCCCGTTTCTTTTTTAAGTTCCTGAGTCCGTCCATTCATGTAATCAATGACTTTGAGACCTAATTTTAAGGAATCAGGATCTTCAATTCCATTTCCACAGAAGGACTGTAGCATTTCGTTTAATCCCACAAATCCAAAGGACATGGTGGAGTTTTCAACCCGATAGTAACGTTCATCATCCTGTTCCTGGGTTAAAAATGGTAAAAGGTTGTAGTCATCCAGGCAGGACATTGCCTGCTGACGACGTAGCATCAGTGCCTCTTGAGACAGGCGCATATACGAATCCAGGTACTCAAAGATTTCATCTTCATCCTTGGATTGATATGCTATTCTGGGCAGGTTCAAGGTTATGTAAGCCAGGTTACCAGTACGGAAACAGTCCTGATCCCAGTCTCCAGTCCAGTTATCAGATAAAGATGTTCGGCATCCCATGTAGTTGGCCATGTTACCCCGGTAGCTGGGTAGCATGTTGGTGAAGTAGGCAGTTCCATACTTGGAGGATAATTCATGCACCCGTTCCAGGTCTTCGGCAAATTCATCCTTCAGGACTTCTTTCCTTAGGGCATAGATTGTGTTGGGGAACAGGTGTGGTTTACCATCGGAATCTCCGTCTAGTAGTACTTCAGTGAATGCCCGTTGTAACATGCGGGTTTCATCTTCAAAATCACCATAAGTTCCCACTAATCTGCCTTTAGGCCCATATGCTGGTTCCTCTTTTAAGAAATCGGGTACGGTGAATTCCATGTTGATGGAGGTAAATGGTACCTGGCTTCCTCTGGCAGCGTATGCCATGTTCAGATTGTAGATGAACATCTGAACTGCCTGTTTGATCTTCTCGTAGGGAAGTCCATGGGCAAATGGGGCGACAAAGACATTCCAGAGACTCATGGATTGCCCACCACTCATGTTCTGCTGGGCTGCCAACATTATCTCTCCAGAGTGGTTCATCAGAGTTTCAATGTGGTTTGGTGGTCCTGCCACTGAAGTATGGTCACCAGTACCATCCACTTTGAGTCCGTTTCTTATGAAGTATCTTAAATCATGCTGGAGACAGTTTATAGGTCTGCCCGCGAAGAATTCCAGATCGTGTATGTGTATATCCCCACCCAGATGGGCATCGGCCAGTTCATTAGGGAGCATGTGCAGTAATGCGTACTGTTTAAGGGCCTCATCAGCCACGTATTTGTGTACAGTTTCCGGGTTGTGTATCATGTTGGCGTTGTCCCGGCTTCCGTTTTCAATGAGGTTGGTGATATTGTAGACAGGTATACCCAGCCTGGTGTACCTTCGCCTGAGGGTTTCCAGTCCATTTTCAACCAGTTTGGTGTTTACCATTTCCCTTAACATAGGAGCGGTTAAATATTCCACATCCAGTTTCCTAACCTCTTTCCAAACACTAGTGGCAATTTTATCCGCGATTTCTGGACTGGCGCCTGTTTCTACAATCAGGGTTTTTTCGATTTTAGACTTGTCAAAGGATTCAATGGTGTCCCGTGCTGTTCTAACCCTTAACTGGTTACTTCTGAGATACTTGTCAGCCATCTCTGGTTCTACTCGCTTCAAGGAATCATATACCCACATCTTGATTTCCTTGGTGGTAACTCCATCATAAGCAGCACCAGCAGCCTGAGATGCTATTTTTTCCGCAGCCCAAAGGGGAGCACCTGCCATAAGACAGGATTTCAATATCTTTTCATGACTGAACTTTTCAAATATCCCATTATTTTTCAAAACACAATTTTCCGCCTTGGTTGGTATTGCAGCAATAATACGGGCATCCTTCATCATCTATCCTCCGACTCAATTATTTAATTATTTTAAAAATAATATTAATGCGTTTTTGTGTAATAATTTCCCCTGACCCCCTGGAAAGAGTTTTTAAATCTACATATTATTTCTATTTGTATCTTATAAAATTCTTTCGATTACCAAACTGTTCTGATCCGTGAAAACTGTTTATAACGGTAACTGTTTCCATGATAACATCATTCTCATCCCTCAATTGAACACATGAGGTGAACAAAATTTACCATAAACCCCTGTTGATAGTGCACAATAACACAACATGTGCACTATTTTTAGTGATTTTGAATAACATCCAGTTAATTATCTACAGAAATACATCCAGTGAACTCTGCTTGGATCGGTCACTTTCAAAGAGGGAATGTATGCCTGATTCTATAAGTTCAATCCTTTGCACCAGATAGGGATCTATAGGGTAACGACTCGCCAGTTCCTTGGATATTTCCAAGTATTTTGTGACAGAACCCTTTGATATGCTCAGTATCAGGTTTCCACCACAGGTACATTCCCCTGTGAGAGGTATACGTCGATATTTCTTGTTACATTTGGTGCAGCGTACTTTTTGCCTGGCAAATGCCCGTATATTCCCTGCCATATCCGGCAGAAAATGAGAGTTTAAGACCCCCTCCACCACTCCCTTTTGATCCACGGCACGTATCTTCTCTGCCAGACTGATCTGGCCATTCACCTTCTCTTTCATGGTAGGTAATGTTTTATAGAGACATATTTTTGGTCCCTGGTGGATACTGGAAGTTTCATGAGAATATATCAAGCCACTGTACTGTTCATCCTTGCCCAACCTTTTCTTAACATTGTCCACCATTTCCACCACATCAGCAGGTTTTGCATTTTCCAGAGTTTTCTGGTACAGTTCCAGGGGTAACATTTCCATGGTATCCAGGTTGTGGGATTCATCATCAATTTCCTCAGGGTCAATACGGGATGATAAAACCAGTGGGGCATCCATTCTTCCCCCACGACTGCTGGGAAGGTAAACCTTGGAAAAGTTCAGTAAGGCATCCATCAGTAGCATCACTGAGTCCTCGTCACTGTCACAGTTTCGACGTTTGGCAGAGTGGAAGTAGGGATGGGCATAGCATGCTGCGGCTTTAGTAAATCCTATAATCCGTCCAAGGACCCCTGCTGAGGTGTGGGGTGCCAGGCCCACTGCCAGGTGCCCCACCAGGTCTTCTTTGGTTTTAACATTATAGAATGGTTCCATTTCGTAGAAATTTTTCAAAAGATCATCAATGAAGTGTGAAACCCTCATCAGGTATTCTCCACAGGCCTCTGATATTACCAGATCCTGTATACGGAGTTCAACCACCTGATCATCATTTTTAAGCTCCTCTCCTTTAATGTCGCAAGTGTAACCTATTTCACGAAGCTTCTGGGGACTTACACCTATTTCTCGGGGTATGAAATGGGTAAGTGGGAGGTCTGTTGAGTCATGGCGGATTGTGGCATCTTTGAAGGTGTAAACTCCATTTTTTGCCCGGAGTATTCCCTTTTCAAGTGGTTCTGGGAATTTTTCTTCGGATATCATTCCCTTTACCCCCTTTATCTCGTCCAGTTTCCGCACACCAGAATTTTTATAGGCCTTTCTGAGGAGGTTGGCCACGTTGATTCTCTTTTTCCCTGAGCTGGTGGGAACAGTACGGGCCCCGCAGACCGGGCAAATAGCCTGCATTGAACCCACACCACATTCAGGATTGGTGCATTTACATCGAGCTATGTCCACTGTGATACTGCCTTTTCTAGCTGCTTCCACAATGTTTCTCCTAGTCCCACCAAAGTTACCAATTGGAAAAAGAGCGTGTGGTGCTGGTTTCATCATCCGTTCCTTGGTTTTTTCAGGCCTTCCAACCCTTCCACCAAGATATGTGGGTGCTTTGGCCATTATTTCCACCGGTGCAACCTGGTTTAATGCTTCCATGGTTGATAGATCCGTTTCAGTGTCCAGTGGTTCGGTTAAGGTGTGGATAAGAGCATAGGCATCATCAGAGTTTAAAATAATTTTATCATCAATGACACGGTGCGGAACCCCCATAGATTCCAATATCCTCTTTTCAGGCCCCAAATCTTTTATTAAATCATCGTCAATGTTTTCACTATCCAGATCCTTGACTAACCATGCCTGGAGAGTGTTGATGTCCTTTCGGGTTACATCATGGTAGAAGTAGGTGTAGTCAGGGTGTAATGGGATCTGGTACTGTTTTGACAACGCAAATGCTTCTTTAGCACTGATTTTGCCCCGGTGGAGGAACTGGTTCAACTCTTCTTCCTGTCCATCATGGTAACTGCTTGATTTTTCTAAAATCTGTATCCACCATTCCTCACACCAGCCAGCAGGAAGAAGTGGGTGGTTGTTTCTGAGGAACTCCCCAAAAGCCACCAACATGTCACCCAGATAAATTATTTCCACCACGTTTGGTCTGATTTTTCGAGCTTCTTCTACTGATTCTACCTTCACTACATCCCCGTTTCTAAGTTTCACCACTGGGCCGTCAATACTGTCGCAAGGAACCACACAGTTACCCTTACCCGGTCTTTCGATTTTCATCTGGGTCCCGACAGCTAAAAATTCCAGGATCTCCATGGTAGCCGGGTGCACGCCCATGGCAGCAAGCCCGGTGTTTCTCGATCTTCCATACCTTAAACGGAAGCCCCCTCTGGTTTGAGGGTATGCTAAAACTGGACGGCCCCCAATAATATCCCTCATGTACTTATCATCAACTTTATCTTCTTCTTTACCTTCATCAGCTTCCTCATCTTTATCTGATTTTTTGGTTTTGGAGAGATCTCCCAGCCAGTCCCATCCCTCCATATTCAACATCTTAGCATACTTCAATACCTTAGGGGCTTTCTGTATAACACCCTCAACCATAGCCAGGAGGGCACCCCCACGAAGATGGTTAGTTTCCACTCGTTCCAGGTCCCGGTGGGAAACCTCTACCTGGTCTGTGGGTTCACCAGTGACCTCAACCGGTATGTTCTTGGCTGCAGTACGAACTTCATCTGGAGAAGGAGAGTACTGCAGGTTGGTTACTTCTGACTCGTAAAGTTCTGCTTCTTCCACATAACGTTCAATTTCTCCATCAGTGGGCTTGTAAGCTGCGAGTCCCATACTACTTCGTATGTAATCTGCGACTAAAACCGCCATAGCAGATGCTGTTCCTCCGGCACTTCTTATGGGTCCGGTGAAGTACACTGCCAGGTACCATGTTTGGTCAAAGTTCCGTTTTATAGCCACTCTGGCTATTCCTTCCAGTGGTGCAGCCACTACCCCCTCAGTAATGATAGATAGTGCGGTTCGCACTGCCTGGTCAGCTGCCTCTTCCTTTACCTTATACTGGTCTTTATTCCCTAAATCAGCTTTTGAAACCTCATCAGTTGTGACTATTTCCTTTGCCACCTGAAATGTGATTTCTTCACGGGACATATCATTTTCCATACTTTTAATACGTGCAGCTACTCCTGGTGGGCCCACCAGCCCCTCCACACGTTCGGCCAGGTTTTTAGCCAGGGGTATCTCTGGTTCGGTTTCAATATCATGACCCTTCTTCCTGGCCTGTTTGGCAACTTCGTAGGCCTTTGTAGTGCCCTCTTCCAATGTTTCAAAGTATCCCATGTTAATTCCCTGATTTTTTATATATTCAATAATTAAACTTATAATAACCTTTTTTAATTAAATTCAAACCTCATATTACGGTAAAAATACGATTTAAGGAGCATGAAATCCTAACATTATTCCTGCTCTACTAATTGTTATTGTTCTAAAGATAATTTATAGTTTTTCAAACCAGTAAACTTGTGTATTTTTCCATCCAACTGGATCCAAATATCACCTGAATCGTGACCAGATACCATCACAAATATAAGGTTGTAATGCGTAACATAGGTATGAATAAAATATCATAAATATGAATAATAAATTAGATATGAATAAATATCTAGAATAAATATCTATAAATCTGAACGATGTTTGTTTAGAATGATGTTTGAATAGATGTAATATCAGTGAATAGTGAATTAATTTCACGATCAATTTTTCATGGTGATCCAATTGGCAAAGAAAGAAAAGAAATATCTCCCACCAAGTGGGGCGGGTCTGGTAAGATACTTTGAAGAGGAAACCAAAGGCCCCAAACTCAGTCCAGAACAGGTTATAATCATGACTGTTATTCTGGCTGTTTTCTGCATAGCTCTCAGGTTTTCCTACTCCTGAACTCCTATTACTTTTTCTAACCGTCCCTAATTCTTAGAAAGTTTAGAAGATTAATTCAAGTGAAAACTCAAGATAAATAGTATTGGACGGGAACTTTAAGTATAAGAGTTATTTAGTAGCACTAATTCATTGCAGAATTAAAAAATTCATAGATTAAAATTTATAGATTACAAAATTAAAATCATATAAGAAGTTTTTTTGAAAGGAAGAAGTTTTTCTAAAATTTTGATGTTACTTGATTTGAATGAAATTTTAAAATAAAAGAAGTTTTTAGAAATGAATTTTTTAAGGAATTACATTGAGGAACTAATATTAAAGGAGTTTTAACATGGCTATCCACCCTATAGAATTTCGTTATGGAACCCCGGAAATGAAAAGTGTCTGGGAGGCAGAGAATAAACTTCAAAAAATGCTGGAAGTGGAAGCAGCTCTGGCAGAAGCTGAGGCCCAGATGGGCCTGGTTCCTGAAGAGGCTGCCCGGGAAATAAGAAGTAAGGCCAGTACCCAGTATGTTACCAGTGAAAGAGTGGCAGAAATTGAGAAAGAAACCAACCATGACATTGCATCCATTGTAAAAGCCCTGGCTGAAGTTTGTGATAATGATGCAGGAGAATACGTACATTTCGGTGCAACCTCCAATGACATCATCGACAGCTCACAATCACTCCTACTGCGTGAATCCATTGATATCATACAGGAGAAAGTGACTCGCCTGGTGAAAATCGTCCTGAAACTGGCTGATGAAAATAAAAAAACAGTTTGCATAGGACGAACCCATGGACAGCACGCCCTACCAACCACTTATGGAATGAAATTTGCCCTTTGGGCTGATGAACTCCACCGGCAGTATGAACGGCTGGAATCATGCAAAGGAAGACTCTGTGTTGGAATGATGACCGGAGCAGTTGGTACTACAGCCGCACTTGGTGAAGATGGGTTGAATGTCCACCTCAAGGTCTCTGAAATACTGGGACTTCCCGCAGTTAAAATATCCAACCAGGTGGTGCAGAGGGATAACCATGCAGAGTACATTCTGGATCTGGCAAATCTAGCCAGTACCCTTGATAAAATTGCCCTGGAAATCCGTAACCTGCAACGTACCGAAATCAAAGAATTAGGAGAAAGTTTCGACCCTGAAAAACAGGTGGGATCCAGTACCATGCCCCACAAGATGAACCCCATAACTGCTGAGAGAATTTGTGGGGTTTCCAGAATTATTAAAGCATATCCTGCCCCTGCTCTTCAGAACAATGCCCTGTGGCATGAAAGGGACCTCACCAACTCCTCATCCGAACGGATCATGCTCCCAGAAGCATCAATCCTCACTGATTACATACTGAACTTGACCATTCGCTTAATGGAAAAACTGGTTTTCTACCCTGAAAACATTGAAAGGAACCTTAACCTCACTGGTGGCCTGATTATGGCCGAAAGGTTCATGGCCGAACTCACCAGGAAAGGTATGGGAAGACAAAGTGCCTACGCTTTGGTCAGGAAGTGTGCATTGGAAGCTAACAAATCAGGAGCCAGTTTAAAAGATGTGGTTCTTCAACAGGAAGCAATAACTGATTACCTGAGCCAGGAAGATATAGAGGATATTATGGACCCTCACACCTACCTGGGATCTTCAGTGCAGATTGTGGAAATGGTTTTGGAAGAGTCTAAAGACTGGTTCTAAATTCCAAAATAATTTCTTCTTTTTCTAATTTTTATTTTATTTATTCCATTAGTCTATTTTTGCTCGTTTTACTGGCTTTTAACTCCTTTAAAACGAAAAATTAATATATCACCAACTAGAAATAATATTTTACTAATTGTAAAGGGAGGTGAAAAAATGGTCGATATCAAAGAAATTAAACACATCCGAGCCGCACCATTCACATTAATGACATCTTCAATACACGCGATCTTAGCATTTATCGCAGCAATCCTTGTTATCCTATTCTTCGGAACAATAGCCGCAATTATACCCGGCGTAAGCGCCTTCGCTGGTTTCATTACTGTGATAGGATTATCAATAATTATCCTATGGCCTTTAACCTCGTTCTTCTTCACTATCGTATATGCCTTTATCCTGGCATTACTCTACAACCTCTTAGCACCAAGATTAGGAGGTGTGAAACTAGGTATGGAAGGAGAAACAGTTAAATCCATCCCAGTAGTGTCTTTCGCCTTGATACTCTCGGTCATAGTTGCTATTATTACATTCTTAACCGGTTTATACATTGGACTGGCTGGTAGTTCTATATTCTCACTGGCAAGTGGAGTAATCCCAATTGCAGCCAATGTAGCTGCAGATGCAACCAATGTTACCAACGCTACACTCCCTACCGGAGGAATGATGGCAGCAATATCTGGTATATGGGCACTGTTCTGGATTATAATAATGCCTATAGCAATGTTCATTATAACTTTCATTGCCTACGCATTATTCGCAGTCTTCTATAACATCATCATACCAAAGATCGGTGGACTCAAACTTATATTCGCCGAAGCAGCCAATGGCTTTGAACTCACCAGCATCCCAGTGGTACCTGCAGCACTATCCATATCAGCAGTAATGGCAGTTTTAGGTGCTATATACGGATTGATAATGGGTATAATGACTGGAGACGTTGTTCTTGCAATAATCTGGCTCATAACCTACGCCATATCCTGGTTTGTAATGTACTTCATTATAGTAGCACTGGCCACAGTATTCTACAACTTCTTACAGCCAAGAATCGGTGGAATCAAACTGGTACTGGAATAAACGCCATAAACTAATTTTAACCCCTTTTTTTATTTCTTTTTATCCATTGAGAATCTGAAATTATTTGAGAATCTGAAATTAATTATAATTTGAGATTATTCAATCAATGAAATGGAATCATAGATTAAAACTGTTTTAATCATATTTTCAAACGATTTTTATGGTGAATCTATCAATCAATAACTTATTTTAAGAAATAACTTAATAGATTAGAATAAGAAATTTGATGGAATAAAGTTTTAAATGGAATTAAAGTTATTATATGAATTTTTGATGAATTATGTTTATCATGATTATAAATTGGAGGTTAATTACATGGAAGAATTAAAAGAAATAAAGTCTGTGGCTATTGTCCCCTTCACTCTGATGTCTTCTTCGATATCAGCTGTTTTGGGCTTAATCTACGCGTTAATACTAATTCTAGTACTGGGAGTGGTGGCTGTTTTCCTACCTTCAGAATCCCACATCATTAACAGTCTCCTGATGACTGCCTCTGTGGCAATTATCATTATTTTACCGGTAGGATCATTTTTGTTTAGCATTTTAACCTCATTCCTCATAGCTTTCATCTACAATTTACTGGTGCCCCGGATAGGAGGTATTAAGCTGGGCATGGTTGAAATGAAAGAGATCCGATCAGTACCTGTAATCCCCCTATCATTAATGGCATCTTCCCTTTACACCATTTTAACCTTCCTGATAATGTTGATAGTTGCACCATTACTGGTTGTGGTTTTACAGGGTGCAGCCCTTGCATCAATCAGCACAAGCAGTTCTATGGCAGGATTAGAAGGTTTAGGTGCTATTGGACTGATAGGAATTGTGGTAATGATAATTGGAATTCCCATACTGGTTTTCGTGTTTACTTTCATATACACCGCCCTCATGGCACTGGTGTACAATTTCCTGGCCCCAAAGATGGGCGGAATAAGATTAAAATTCAATACAATAAAGGATAACTCCTTTGAAATCAAGAAAATAAAGCCCATCCCCCTGGCTCTTATAAGTGCTGTGGTACTGACCATTTTGAACTTCATATTCTCCTTACCAACACTGGCCATGTACTTTGCCACCGGAAATGTCCCCGGTGGGCTTGGTTACTTCTTAGGAAATACCATTGGTATGTTCATAATCATCTTCATACTATACGCCCTCATGGCTCTGTTATACAACTATTTAAGGCCATTTATTGGAGGAATCGAGTTAGAACTGGAATAAATGGTTGATACAATAGATTCTGATACTGATAGCTCAGGATACCATAAATAATAATGAAATAATTAAAGATATAAAGAAATAAAAAGAGGAACTAATTATATGACTTCCCATCATATCACATGTCGTAAAATTTCACGTGGACAAGCCAAAGGAGCTGTGATCCTCTCCCATGAACCTTTGAGTTTCCTGGGTGGTGTTGATCCCCAGACTGGAAATATCACTGATCGAGAACATGAGCTTTACCAGCAGAATATAAGTGGTAAGGTACTGGTTATCCCTTCAGGGAAGGGTTCCACCGTGGGATCCTATGTGATCTTCCAGATGGCTAAAAATAAAACCGCACCACTGGCCATCATTGCCCTGGAAGCAGAGCCCATCATAGCCACTGGAGCTATAATGGCCAGCATTCCAATGGTTGACCAGCCTGAAGAGGATGTTCTTGACATTCTAGAGGATGGTGACCTGGTTGAAGTTGATGCTGATACCAGGATCATTGAAATTCTAAAATAAATCTTATTTAACTGAATCAGTGCAGGAATTGGATTTAAAATCCAGTATACTCTATAAAAGTAGAGTATATTCTATAAAAATAGATTAGATTATACTAAAAAATGTTTAAAAAAAATAGTGGGTTGAAAAACAATAGACAGTAACCTATTATTTTAAAACCATTCACTCACCGTTTTAAAAGAATCGACTACCGTTTTAGAAGAGAATTCAACCACCGTTTTCTCTGATCTCAGCACCGATAAATCCTCCAACAGTGCCCAGAACTCCGCCAAGGAATATGGAAAATATAGTGATGAAAAGACCAGCTATCAGAGTCATCGCACCGGCCACTAAACCTACTTTAGCAAATATAAGGCCTATTATGGCACTTAAAGCTCCAAATCCAGCAACGAAGAGAATTCCTATTATGAGTCCGCCAATAATGCCGGTTAATGCACCTTCCACTGGTGCGTCTTTTTTCTCACCACGTCCAATGTAGGTTGCCACCAGGCCCCCTATTATTGGGCCCATGAAGAACAGGGGAAAAACAGAAATTGTTAACACAATGGTTAAAACCGCATTTATAAGCGATCCTACTCCAACTGCTTTCCAATCTATCATTTACATCACTCCTCAATTATTAGAATTATTCCAGTTTTATTCTGTTTTTATTTTAAGTCCAGTTTTTAAAGTCCAGTTTTATTTAATTTCCCTGTTTTTAATTTAAGTTTGAGATGTTAAAGAATAAATCCTGAAAAGTAAAAAGGGATAAATCCTAAAAGCTAGTGATAAATCCTAAAAGCTAGTGATAAATCCTAAAAGCTAGTGATAAATCCTAAAAGCTAGTGATAAATCCTAAAAGCTAGTGATAAATCCTAAAAGTTAAGGATAAATCCTAGGTTTTTTAATAGTTTATACCTCTTCATCATCATCTTTATAAGTAGTTTCTTCTGGAATCTCTTCTGGTAATGTTCCGGTCTGTTGCCTTGCTTTTAGCACATAACCAATGATCCCACCACCGAGTCCTAGGAGAATGTATACTGGTATGAAACCTAAGGAGTAGATAATTAAGCCTCCGATTATCTTTTGTGAGAATCCGGAAACTGCGTATATTATGATAACATATATTATCCCGGTGAATAGGCCTATTAAAGCTCCGTGTATTGCCCCCATCTTTACACTCTGGTTGACCAGATATCCAACCACTATTCCTGCTATTATCAGGGCAATAACACCCCCGATTAATGGGATTAACATCCCTAAAACAACAACCAGTACCACTGCCAGTACTGTTCCAATGAGAATATTCTTTTGATCGATCATGATTTTACCTTCATAACTCCACTCTATTGAACAATGTAATCTTTATTATTCGTTTTAAATAATCAATTTAAACGCTATTATACTTTTTGGAGTTTTAAAAAAATATAGTTTGCTCTAAAATATGAAAAAATAAAGAAATAAAAAAAATAATTTTAAATTTTAGGCTGCTTTTACGCTTCTCCTTTGATCAAAGAACCAAGAGCTCCTCCAATGGCCATTATGATCATGACCCCGAAGAATGCTATAAACAGTACTAATGAAGTTAAAGTGGCTGCTGCGAATCCAATTAGGCCCAGGATCAGGGTACCGAATATGAGCATTAGTATAGACAGAACAATGGCCCCAAATAAACCAGATACTGCACCGTTTGCCATACCATTACCGGCAGTTCCGCCTACCATGTAACCTACTACTATTCCAGCTATGAGTAAACCGAGAACTGAACCCACTGCGGGAATAATTATGCCAAAAACGGCCCCCAAAACTATTGATAAGATGAAACCTACAATTACTGCTCCCCAGTCAATATCCATTTTTCTACCTCCTACATATAATAAAATAAAAAAAATATGGAGAAAAATTATGATTCTACTTCAGTTGCTTTGGCAGTGGTATACGCATCATACATACCGTATATCCAGACAATGATGTACAGGATTATTATCCAATAGAAGACCATTGAGTACAATATTGCCAGAATAATTGCAATAATGAAAATTACAATTCCCATCATTGTTTTACCAGCGTAAACACTACCTAAACCAGGGAAAAAGAAAGATATGACCACAGCTAATATCGGGTTTGCCACGTTTTTCACCCCCCTTTAAATCAATATTTATATTATTAATAATGTTCTTAATATTCTTTTTCTTTTATTCCCATTACATAAACGAATATAAACTAAAAAAAATAAGTTTAGACTGATTGTATCATCTACACAACCTGAAGTGTAAATTAAATCCATGAATTCACCAAATTTACATTTATTTTTCCATTAAATCTTCGAATTTATTTTTTGCACACATTCCGGGTAAAAAATAAGATTAATGAACTACAATAATCAGTTAATAAACAGTGCCAGTTACGGATTAATATAATAAAATTTAGAAATTAAGATAACAAATCAGTTCATTGTTAAGTCAGGAAGAAGGTGTAATGGTGTACTTGCTCATCCATAATGGGACGCTCATAGATGGTGAAGGTGGTAAACCACTTGAAAACGCGGCAGTTTTAATTAAAGACCAGATAATTCTTGATTCTGGTGTTGAAGACTCATTAAAACTTCCGAATGATAAGATCAAATATATTGATGCCCAGGGAGGGTTTATACTCCCTGGTTTTATTGACTGTCACGTGCATATGATGTGGAATGGATTTCGCTTTGAAGAACCTTTATTCACCCCATTGTCATTATATTTCTATCATGCTAGTTCGAATCTGAAGCATACCCTAAACGCTGGGGTGACCACAGTCCGGGATGCGGGAATGGCAGATTTTGGGGTTAAACGTGCTGTGGAAAAAGGGCTAATCTGCGGGCCAAGGCTTCAAATTAGTGTCATGCCACTATCCACAACAGGGGGGCATTTTGACTTCCATCATAAATCCGGCCTTCAGGTGAAAACAACCTATTCTGGACTTCCAGATCCAGTCTGTGATGGACCGGAAGAAGTTCGAAAAAGAGTCAGGGAAGTTTTAAGGGCAGGTGCAGATGTGGTGAAGGTTATGGTGACAGGTGGGGTTATAAGTGCCAATGACAGCCCCGAACATTCCCAGTTCACTCAGGAAGAGTTGAAGGTGATGGTGGAAGAAGCATCCTTTAGGGGTTTACCAGTAATGGCCCATGCCCATGGATCCGCAGGTGTGAAAAATGCCCTGCAAGCAGGTATCAAATCCATTGAACATGGAACCTATCTGGATGATGAATGCATTGCCCTTTTACTTGAAAAAGATGCCTGGCTGGTTCCCACTATGCTGGTGCACCGGATAAACATGGAAAAATTAGAAGCAGGAGATCTTCCAGAATTTAGCAGGGAGGATACCCGGAACGTGTTCACAAACGGGCTTAAAAGTGTTCAAAAAGCCCAAAAAGCTGGGGTTAAGATTGTTATGGGTACTGACAGTGGTATTGGTCCCCATGGGCAGAACCTTAGAGAACTTGGACTCCTATGCAAAGTGGGTATGGAACCTGCAGAAGCAATACAGGCAGGTACCAAGCACGCCTCGGAACTTCTGGGACTTCAAGATAAAATAGGCACCATAGAAAAGGGTAAACTGGCTGACGTGGTCATCTGTGCCATTAACCCCCTGGAGGACATGGATTCCCTGGGAAATCCTGACAATATGCTGGTAGTTGTGAAGGAAGGTAAAATATTTAAGGACATTAGAACATTTTAAACCTTAAAAGGCAGTGTTAATAATGGCAGATAATTCTAAGAAAAAGGCTGAAATAAAGATTTCAGGTATGCACTGTGCTTCATGTGCCCTTAATGTGGAAAAATCCCTGCAGGGGTTGGAGGGTGTTGAAGATGCTCAGGTTAATTTTGGAACAGAAAAAGCCACTGTGGAATACCATCCAGATAAGGTAGAACTTCGTGACCTGGAGAAATCTGTGGAAGACGTTGGTTTTGCTGTGGTGAATGAAAAGGTCATTATCAAAGTGGGAGGAATGACCTGTGCCATGTGTGTCCAGGCCATTGAAGGAGTTTTAAAAAAGATCGATGGAGTTAGTGAAGTTAACGTGAACCTGGCGGCTGAAAAGGCCTATGTAACCTACAACCCCCATATGACCAGTGTGGCTGATATGCGGAAAGCCATTGAAGATCTGGGATATGAGTATTTGGGAGTAGAAGGAGAATTCAAGGTAGACCAGGAGGAAGAACTGCGCAAAGCGGATCTTAATGGTAAAAAGAACCGATTTGTTGTGGCCTTTGCTGTCTCCATTCCCCTGATGGTGTTGATGTACTCCGGTGTGATGTTACCATTTAACATGGCATATTTCATGCTGGCTGTTACCATTTTACCCTTCATTTATGTGAGTTACCCTATTTTTTCTGCTGCATATCGTTCTCTGCAGAATCGTGGTCTGAATATGGATGTAATGTATTCTATGGGTATTGGTGTGGCTTTTATATCCAGTGTGCTGGGAACATTCAACATCATTCTCACCCCTGAATTTTTGTTCTATGAAACTGCCCTGATGCTTGCTGGTTTCCTCATGTTTGGCCGGTGGCTCGAAGCACGTGCTAAAGGGCGTACTGGTACTGCAATCAAGAAATTAGTTGGTCTTCAGGCTAAAACAGCCACTGTTCTTCGTGATGAAGGGGATGAGAATGGTGTTGAAATCCAGGTCCCGGTGGAAGATGTGCTGGTTGGTGATATTGTACTGGTCAAGCCTGGTGAAAGGATCCCTGTTGATGGTAAGGTAGTTTCGGGTGATAGTTACGTTGATGAATCCATGATCACTGGTGAACCAATACCTTCCCTGAAAAATGCTGGTTCGAAGGTGGTTGGTGGAACTATAAATCAGAATGGGGTTTTAAAATTCCGTGCAGAAAAAATTGGTAAGGATATGGTTCTGGCCCAGATAATTAAACTGGTGGAATCTGCTCAGGGGTCCAAGCCACCTGTTCAGAGGATTGCTGATGAGGCAGTTACCTATTTCATTCCCACTGTTCTTACCATTGCCATTGTGGCCTTCGTAGTATGGTACTTACTACTGGGAAGCACTCTCCTATTTGGGCTCACCATCCTCATATCCATCCTGGTGGTGGCCTGCCCTTGTGCCCTGGGCCTGGCAACACCCACTGCAGTGACCGTGGGGATTGGTCGTGGAGCCGAACTGGGTATACTGGTTAAAAATGGTGAAGCACTGGAAATATCCGAGAAATTAACTACTATCCTCTTTGATAAAACCGGGACCCTGACCAAGGGTAAACCAGAAGTTACCAACATCATAGGAACTGGGACCGATGACAAAACGTTATTGGAGATTGCTGCCAGTGCGGAAAAAAATTCACAACACCCCCTGGCTGATGCAATAGTCACTAAAGCCAAGGATAATGACCTTAAATTGTATGATAGCGATGAATTCAACACATTCGGAGGAAAAGGAGTATCGGCAACTGTTAATATGAGATCGGTGCTCATAGGAAACCGGAAGCTTCTCAGGGAAAATGATGTTGAAATATCCGATACAAACGAAGAAATGATTTCAAAACTGGAATCAGAGGGTAAAACAGCGATTCTAGTTGCATTGAATAATGTTTTTTCTGGTATTATAGGGGTGGCGGACACATTGAAGGAAAACACCCCCCAGGCAATAAGTGAACTTAAGAGAATGGGTCTGGATGTGGCCATGATCACCGGTGACAATCAAAAAACTGCAGATGCCATTGCTACGAGCATAGGCATAGAACACGTCACCGCAGGAGTGCTGCCCGAGGATAAATCCAAGGAAGTTAAAAGACTTCAGGATCAGGGCGAAGTGGTGGCTTTTGTGGGTGATGGGATAAATGACGCTCCGGCCCTGGCACAGGCCGATGTAGGGATAGCCATTGGTAGCGGTACTGACGTGGCCATTGAAAGTGGAGAGATAGTGCTTATTAAGGACAATTTAATGGATGCTGTGGCTGGAGTGCAGTTATCTGAGAAGGTAATGGGACGTATCAAGCTCAACCTTTTCTGGGCATTCGCCTACAATGTGATCCTCATACCGGTGGCTGCAGGACTACTCTACCCCACTTTCGGGATTACTTTCCGACCAGAATACGCTGGACTGGCCATGGCTCTGAGTTCTGTGACTGTTGTGACTCTTTCACTGCTTTTAAAAGGATATATTCCCCCATCCAAGAAGTTAGAGCAGGTTCCGGAAAACTTAAACTGAAAACTAATAATAAATTGATGGAAAAAAGAAAAGAGAGTAAGAATCCGTGCCAGGGATAATGAAACATGAGCTTCTGGAATCTTAAAAATAATATGAATTAAAAAAAATAAGAACAATGAACTTCAAAAACAACACTGTATAAAAAAAGGGAAAGGTGATAGATATGGCTGTAGATCCAATCTGTAAAATGGATGTTGATGAGAAAAGCGCCAAATGGGTCAGCGAATACAAAGGTAAAAAATACTACTTCTGCGCTCCAGGATGCAAAAAAGAGTTCGATGAAAATCCTGAAAAATATGCAGAAAAATAACATTAAATGAAAAATAACAATATAAAAAAAACGGAGGAGTTTAATGGGATTATTAGACTCAGTAACTAAAAAAGCCACTAAAGAACTGCAAAAACAGGCAAAAGGGAAAGGTGGCAAAGAAATAGAGAAAATGGCTAAAAGTGAACTTAAAAAACGGTTCAAAATTTAAGTTGAACCCCTTAAATTTTTCCGTTGAAGTTTTAATTTTATAATTTTTAACTATTCTCATTTTTAACTATTTTCATGAAATATTGACTAAATGATCCAATCAAGGAATTTGATTGACTTAAAATGAATATCTTAGTTTGTATGATTCAGGATTAAACTGAGGGGGCACCCCTCTTATTATGAGGGGCAATCTAACCTATGTCCTGATATCTGATGTGGGTTTGGTAAGAGCATGAGAAAAGTAATAAATTATGGAAAAATATTTAAAATGAATTATAAATGAATTTAAAATGAATATTTAAATCCTCTAATTCCATGCTTGCACTTAACCAATTTAAGGCGCTTGATTTGAAACACTTATTACATTTTAACAGATAAAACTATCCTCTTTTCTGATTAAATTTGTTATAAATAATTAAAAGCACCATTGCAGCTATAATTCCTAAAAAAGCTCCTATTACTGCGTTTACCAGATTCATTTTATTCTCACCTCATATACTAATTACCATCATATCAACCAGTTACAGTCCATCAACCATACCACTCTATATTCTCTAGCTGACATTCATAGCCAAACTACCAATCAGATGAATCATTTTAATAAACATCCACCTTCATAACTTCCCTTAAAACTGCAGTGGCGTAACATCCCTTGGGAATTGAGAAACTCACCATAACCCCTTCATCAGTTGCTTCTGCATTAACATCCCATATTTTAAACCGCATTGCACGACGTATCCCATGACTGCCCAGTTTGGGCATCTGTGGTACTGTGAAATCTTCCAGTTTAAGGTTTTCTTCATCCAGGATCTTCTGTTCCATTTCCCCAAGTTTACCCCCGGCCAGTGGCACCTTGCTCCCGTAAAGAGGGGCAGATGGGTGGGCCTGGAAGTTTCTTATATCTTCATCTATTTCATCTTCTTTAAATTCATGGATAAGGTGTTCTTCATTGTCAATTAAAATATCTCCCTTGACGTACTGGTCAATACCCAGCTTGGTGCGTTCACTAACCGCCTTGTTGAAAAGGTAGGACTGGTATGCGTGGACAAACATCCTGCTTAAGGGTTTAGGGATGCTCCTGAGTGCCAGGATGTAAGATTTTTCATTCAATTCTCCCCTCTTTTTTTCCTCTTTAATGAGAGTGTGTAACATCATCTTTTCGTACCGCATCCCACTGGGCATGGAGGCTAGTGATTCTCCCAGTTCCCCCTCATCATAGAACCTGCGTGCTTCCTGGATGTGCTTTGGCTCGGTGTCATAAGGATGGCCAATGTAACGGTCCACTGCCTCTTTAACACCGCCTTTGATCAGTGCTTTACCAACCAAATGCGTGTTGGGCCTGTCCTTACCAAAACGCTGGTATCCATAATAATTAGGCACCCCTCTTTCCTTTAGCTCGCTGAGTATTTCTTCTGCTTCCTGAGCTGCGGATTCTGGATCTTCCAAATTTCTTACCATCAGCCGGAATTTGTTTCCCACCAGTTGTCCCATGCGCAGCTTCTTCTGATTGGGGGTTATTTTAAGTATTTTAACATGATGAAGCTTATCTTCAATTCCCTGAAGTTCTTCAGGTGTTTTGTTACTGATACATATCCACTGCCGGGTCACCGCTTTTTTGTCTTTCATTCCGGCAAACCCCATTTGCTTACGGTTAATTTTAAGCTCCCTGGCAATATCTAAAACCACTTCCAGGGTGGTTCTGCTATTTTTCTCAATCCAAAGCCAGGTATTTGGTCCTTCACCACTGGGCACAGTTTCAGGAATTTCTTCAACATAAAAATCTTCATTTTTTGTTCTAATCTGTCCTTTTATTCCTTTCTGACTGGTGAGATATGTTTCTGCGTTTAACATGCTGATTTACCACATTGATATTGTAAATGTAAGAATGTAATCTAAATTAATGTTAGCAATTGATATTGTAAATGTAATTATTTAGTTGTATGTACTTATTGTAACTCCATGATGAACTAATCATGGCCTGGCATTACCTCGCCTGTTATTTCCCTCACCTGTTATTTCATTTTTTTAATACATGTTGAGAATAACCCATTAGGTATTCCATAATATAATGCCCCATATCCGCAGCACCATTTATCCCAACATTCCCCTGATTAATAAAGGAGTACCAGCTATGTTTTACGAATCATTCACTGACCAGCCATGTAAAATAGGAAAAGAACATAACAGAAAGTTTGTTTCAAATAGGGAATCTTAATCTAGAGGCAAATTCCTGTATTGACTTATTGATCAGGAAAACACCCTATTTTGTCCCTGTCGTAATCTATAAATATTAAACAATTAAAATGTGTAATCAACACACATGGTGAATTTATGCCCAAACATATTACATCCGGATTAAAGTACCTGGCAGCAGTGAAACTCAGAGAACAGGGTTATTTCCAAAAAGATATTGCTGATAAACTTGGAATGGACCGATCAACAGTTTCACATTACTTAAATGGTAGAAATCTGTCATGGAGCTCCATAGAAGTTGCTGAAAGCATTACCAATTGTTGTAACCGGGATTTCCTGTACATGACTTATTCTTTAACCGGAGACCTTGATAACACACGGACCATTGTGGATATTCTCATTGAACAGGAATTTCAGGCCAAAGTGAAGGATACTTGTATTGGCTGTGGCGTGTGTGTGGACGCCTGTCTCATGAAGAATATTTCAATCGTGGACTTAAAATGTAATATTAACACCGACGAATGTTGTGGCTGTCTTGAATGTCAGTTAAACTGCCCTACCAATTCTATAAAAGTTTTGGAAGTTCAAAATCTCAATAAATGATTTTAGTTCATCCTACTTACTTCATCCTACTTAGTTCGTAATACAAAGATTTTTATTCATCCCACTGATTTTATTTTGCCCTTGAAGATTTAGTTCATCCTGCTTTCTACTGATATTTTAAAATCTTTATTTTCCAGCAATTTTTTAAAAATATTTTTTTAAAAATTTTTCCAAATTTAGCAATATTTCTTAATTTAGATCGATCATCTTCGGAACATAACCCCCGCAGATAAATAATATCTTTTTCCCATCAATTTACTTTCAGCGACGATCAATTAAACGTTTAGGCCTACCCCTGATCTTATATAATTCAAGACCGCCTGGTCCAGTAAAATTAAACTGGATTTTAAAGTTAGCATCCTGGTATGCTTCATGTAGGGGAGGTTTGTATTGAAGGAATGATTTTAAAAAGTTTTCCTGGACCAGCTCCGGTGCACAGTTTTTGGTATCCTGACACTCCACACTTACCCTGAGGGTAACCTCCTCTTCATCACCGTAGAGAAAGGCCTCATACTCCCCAGTTAGGTAGTCCATGTTTTCCCTCTGAAAAACACCCCTCTCAATATCTACCCGGTTAAAAGGTGCACCCATCACCCATGCAGTTTCTGCTTCCCTCTCCGGGTTCATTATTCTCATATGAGTCCTCCCACAGGGACATTTGTCCCTGCTAACCACCACGGAAGTGTCTTCGGTGTCATAATTCAAAAGTAATGTGCCAGTTTTACCTCCGGGAGGTAGAAGAGTGGTTAAAACTATCCTCCCACATTCTCCTTCATCTATGAAGTTTTCCATGGATGGATCGTATAGATCAAGGTGTACCATGTCTTCAGGAACATGCAAACCCACTTTTTCATGGCATTCCCCGCACATGGTGCCCTCAGTGCTGCCATAGGTGTTGTAAACTGGAACTCCCCACAATTCCTCAACATATGCCCGTGATTCATCAGCGAAGCTTTCCCCTCCCGCGATTAAATGTTTTATGCTTGATTCTTGGGGATTTATACCTTCTTTTTCCATTCTTCGAGCTAGTCTGATGAGTTTGAATACGCTAGCCACTATCCCGGTGGGCTGGTAACTGTTGATGATACGCACTGGAAAAGAACATTTACCCTCTGGTATGATGGCCATTCCAATTTTTTGGGCGGCCAGGGTCATGGTATTGGCCCCTACATTCATCCCGTAACTGGCACAGATCACCACCCGGTCACCGGTGCCAAAATTTTGGGAAACAAAAGCACGAGCGTATTTTTCAGCATAACGATTCCAATCTTCCCAAGTTAAAAAAAAGGATTTAGGTGTTCCACTGGTACCACTGGTCTCGTGGATGGTGTAAATCTGATCCCAATCAATACATTTAAACTCAAATTCTTCAGTTTCAGGGGGCTGCTGTTTTCTCATTATCTTTCCACTGATAATAGGCAGTTCACGCAGATCCTCATGCTCCCTGATATCCCCTGGATTTATATTATTCTGACTGAACCATTTACGATAAAATAGCGATTTTTCCGCAGCATATTTCACAGTATAACGAATTCTTTCATCAACCAAAGCATCCAACTCATCTCGAGGCATGGTTTCAATTTCTTCCCTATAATAATCCATTTAAATCCCCCTCACTCATATTAAACATTGTTGAGTATTCTGTGTGTCTTAATATCCCCTATATTAAATATAAACTCCCAAAGTAATAATAATTACGAATCTAAAAATCAACCAGGGGAAAAATTAAAAAGAACAATACTTAAAAGATTAGTCTTTAAAAATAGATTAAAAGTATTAGAAAAAATTTTCGAATGGGAAAACAGGTTAAATCATGAATTATTAAAAAAATGAGTTAATAAAAAATTGGGGATTACTTAAAGGGAATGGGGAGATTTATGAAACTTTATACTATTTTAATCATATTATTAGCTGTTTTTGTGGTGATAGGGGCTTCTTTAGAGTATTACTCCAATAATTCCAATGATCAAAAAACAATTAAAGTAGCTTACTTACCCACTGATCATAGCGCAGCACTACTAGTAGCCAAATATAATAAAACCTACGAAAATAATGGTTTAAATGTTAAAACCGTTCAAATTAGCACTGGATCTAATATTGTAGATGCAGTGGCTAGTGGCGATGTTGATATTGGTTATGTGGGGATTACTCCAGCCATGCAGGGTATAAGTAAAGGAGTTCCCATTAAGGTTGTTGGATCAGCTAACATGGTTGGAAGTGGAATCGTGGTCCAACCCAACTCCACCATAACCAGTCCCGCAGATTTAAAGGGTAAAAAGATAGCCACACCAGGAGTTAGCTCCATACAACAGGTATTATTAGTTTATGAACTACAAAAATATAATATCACTCAAAAAGATGTGGATCTACTCTCAATTAATGTTTTTAATATCCCATCATCACTTGCAGCCAAAAAAGTAGATGCTTATATCTCCTATGAACCATTTGTGTCAATGGCTCCCTATCGAGGTATAGGTCAGGTGTTAATCTACTCTGATGATATCCTGGAAGACCATCCCTGCTGTGTGATTATCACCAGGGAAGATTTCATAGAGCAGCATCCTCAAGAATTGAATACATTCCTCCAGATCCATAAGAACTCAACCGAATACATCAATACACATCTTAACAACACGGCATATATCCTTACTCAGGAATTAACCACTAACGAAGAACTGGAAGATATGTCTCTTCAACACATCAGATTCGTTTATTCGGTGGATAAAGCATATCAGGATAACGTTTTAAACTTCATGAACATTGAAATCAAATTGGGATACCTTAAATCGAACCTTACATCGGATCAAATATTTGATACTCAATTTTTAGGCGGTTAACTTTATGGGGGTATAAAAATGCGCAAAATATGGTTTTCACTAATTTTACCGGTTTCAGTTGTTGTAATCTGGGCTTTACTAACCACATTCACAGGGTTAATACCATCTTATTTCCTTCCCAGCCCATCTGCAGTTTTTCAATCATTCACAGCACTTTTAATGAATGGACAACTTATTGCAGATACTTCTTTAACTTTACTGCGAGTTGTACTGGGACTCATAGTCTCGGCACTGGTGGGTATTCCACTGGGGATTTTGATGGGATGGTCAAAAACATTTAATGATTTTACCAGTCTGACCATTGGTCTTTTAAGACCTATTCCACCCATCGCCTGGATACCATTCGCTATTTTATGGTTCGGTGTGGGGATGGAATCGGCAATTTTCATTATATTCGTGGGCAGTGTTTTCCCCATATTAATCAGCACCATGGATGGAGTTAAAAGAGTAGATAAAGTCCTTTTAGAATCAGCTTACACCCTGGGAGCCAGTCATAGACAGACTCTGCGGAAAGTAGTGGTTCCGGCTTCCCTGCCCAGTATTGTCACTGGATTGAAAGTAGGTGTGGGAGTTGCATTAATGTGTACCGTAGCAGCAGAGATGATTGGATCAAACAATGGCCTTGGATATCTCATATTCACCTCAACCAGCATGTTAGATACTGGTAGTGCCATTGTAGGAATGCTGACCATTGGAGTGATTGGATTAGGTGCGGATTATCTCTTTAATCGGATTGAGAAGGAGGTGAGCTGGTGATAACCCTGGAAAACATTACAAAAAGTTTCAACCATGAAGGGCAGGACCAGGTAGTTCTTCAGGATATTAATTTCAATGTTAATAAAGGAGAATTCTTGTGCATAGTAGGACCATCGGGTTGTGGGAAAACCACACTGCTCAGGATGATAGCTGGACTGGACTTCCCTACCAGTGGCCGTATACTGGAAGAAGACGTTGAAATATCCGGCCCAAGTATAGAAAGGGGTTACGTGTTCCAGCAGTACTCCCTATTCCCCTGGCTCAATGTCCTGGAAAATGTGACCTTTGGACTGGAATTAAAGGGGATGGAAGAGGATGAAAGACTGGAAAAAGCCAGAGAATATCTGAAAATGGTTGGTTTATCCCAGGCAGAGACCAGTTATCCCCGGGAATTATCCGGAGGAATGAAACAGAGGGTGGCCATTGCCCGTTCACTAGTTAACGATCCCCATGTTCTTTTAATGGATGAACCATTCTCTGCACTGGATGTACAGACCCGACACAAGCTCCAGGAAGAACTGGTCCGCATCTGGAAAGAAGAACAAAAAACAATCATTTTTGTAACCCATAATGTGGATGAAGCGATTTTCCTGGCTGATCGGGTGGTGGTATTGAGTCGAAACCCAGGGAAAGTCATTAAGAGTTTCGAGATTAAACTTGAACGGATTCGAGACAGATCATCATCCCAGTTTTTGGAACTTAAAAAAGAAATTACCAGTTTCTTGGATTATGAATTGTAAAACTAATAACACCAACAATTATCTGACCATGAGGTAGTTTTTTATTGGTTCTTTTTTTTGTTGGTTCCAAAACTTCCAATTTTAAATTCAAGTTTAAATTATTTTTTTTAAAATTCCATTTTTTAAAATTCCCTTAATTGGTTTATCACATCCTTTTAAGATTCCCTTAAATGGTTTATCACATCCCCCCATAATATCACTAAATAGGAATTTTAAAACTCAAATAGCAATATTTAAATATGGTTTCATCCCATTGATCAAGTGAGAGAGAAACAAAAAAACCAGAACAAAAGGTGCACCCCACGGTTTTCTCCCTTAAAAAATTAGTTAGACCTTATAAAATTAGTTAGAGGGATTATATGGAGAGATTAAACCTCATTGAACTTTCCGAAATGCAGCAGTATAAGAAAGAAAATGAAAACTATCAAAAAGAGAATGAACGACTAAGAGAATTCTCTCTAGAACTCTTTAAAGAAGGTTTTAAGTTGGGATTTGAAAAAGGGTGCATTGCAGCCCGGGAAAAAAGAGAAAAAATTGAATCTGAATAATAATTTTTTAAGATTAACTTTTTGAAGATTAATCCGATTCAATTGGATTCCCTGATTTAACCCAATCCTATAATTTCCCTGATCTTATCAACATTCTCCAAACTTTCCAGGACAAAATCGGCGCCAGTTTCCCCCAGTTCATTAGTAGAATATCTTCCAGTAGCCACAGCTATGGTGTGAAGGTTAAATGGTCTGGCTGCTTCCACGTCACGAGGAGTATCCCCAATAACGAACACCTGATCCCCCCGGTATCCATATAAATCCCGGGCGCGTTCCAGGGCTTTTTTAACCAGACATGGCCTTATTGGACTGTCACTGCCAAATCCACCAAATGAAAAATAGTTATCAATACCAGCACGGCCTAACTTTGCATGGGCAATGCGTTCCAGGTTTCCAGTGGTAAGTCCTATAAGCACCTTATCCGTTTGAAGTTCGTCTAAAAGTTCTTTAACACCACCCAAAGCCATGACATTTTCCTGATGTACATTGGCCAGATAATACTCGACCATGTAATCTAAACAGGCCTGGAAATTTCCTTCAATGGTTTCCTCAGGTATTTCCCCCATCTCCAGAACTTCCCGGAGTATCTGGGGGTCTGTCTTTCCAGCGTAGTTTATGCCACTTATATCCTCTTCCATTCCATAGAACTTGCTGACTGCGTGCACAAATGCCATGTAGTGGCAGCGAGCACCCCTAACCAGAGTGCCGTCAATATCAAATAGTGTTAAAATTTCATTATCCATGAATATCGCCTTATTTTTAGAAATATCCTCTTATTTTAGAATTAATTCATTGAGTGCCCCTTAGCAAATTTTAGGCATTAAACAATATAATGGGGAAAAAATAATAATTGAAATCATCAATTTCGTGATAAAAGGTCTTCTGTAGCGTTTTCAGCCATTTCCATAACTTCAACCTCATCCATAACCAGAACTTCCCTTTCGCGCATTAAAATCTGCCCGTTACATATAACTGTATTCACATCGGCACCTTCTGCTGAGTAAACCAGATGTGAAACTGGATTCCTGTAAGGAGTCAGGTGAGGCGCTTTCATATCCACCAGGACCATGTCCGCTTTCTTCCCAACTTCAATGCTTCCTATCTCCTTCTCCATACCCAGGGCAGTTGCACCATTTATCGTTGCCATTTCAAGAACTTTACCCGCGGGTAGAACTGTAGGATCAAGTTTACGTACCTTTTGAAGGAGGCTGGATGTTTTCATCTCCTGGAATAGATCAAGGTTGTTATTAGACGCAGCCCCGTCAGTTCCCAGAGATACACAGACATCATTGGCCAGTAAATCCGAAACTGGAGATATTCCTGAAGCCAATTTCATGTTGCTCAGAGGATTGTGAGACAATTTAACATTATTATCCTTGATTAAAGATATTTCCGCCCCTGAAAGCCATACCGAGTGAGCAGCAGTTACATCCGGTCCTAAAAATTTAATATCCTCCAGGTATTCAAAGGGCCTTTTTAACCGATCATTTAAACTGTCTTCAACTTCCTTTTCAGTTTCTGAAACGTGAATATGAATTCTAAGTCCCTTTTCATCTGCCTTCTTACGAACCCAGTTTAAAAGTTCAGTTGAACATGTGTAAGGAGTATGGGGCCCCAGTGCTACCTGAATTCTGCCATCTGCAGTGTTATGGCATTTTTCTATGATACGCAGGGTTTCTTTATATTCTGCTTTCCTTTTTTCCCCATCAGAAAGATCGATCATTCCATGGCATAGTAGTCCTCTCATACCCGCTTTATCAATGGCACGGGCCACATCATCCATGAAAAAGTACATATCATTACAGGTGGTGGTTCCTGATTTGATCATCTCCAGTGCCGATAAAAGGGCTCCGACATAGCAATGCTCACCTTCCAGGTGTGCTTCCACTGGCCATATATGGTCATTTAACCACACATCCAGAGGCAAATCATCTGCTAAACCCCTCATTAAACTCATTGAAAGGTGAGTGTGGGTGTTCACCAGTCCTGGAATGAGAAATTTTCCTTCCCCATTAATGATTTCATCCGCACCATTACTGGAGTTACTGCGAGTTATATCAACGATTTTGTCGTCTTCTATGAGAACGGATCCTTTCTTAACTTCATCTGCAAGGATAGTTGTGTTTTTTATGAGAATAGTCTGGGTTTCCATGGGACCACCTATCTATATAAGATTGGGGAAAATAACATAAATATCTACATCATAGTACTGTGCAAAATCTACGTAACCCGGTAGGTTATTACCAAGTTCAATCATTTTTACTAAATAATGTTTTAGATGCACCTATTAAAGTTTTTAACTAAAGTTCATATAGGAGGATTTTTTAGATGGAGATAAGAATAGCCCTTCCATCCAAAGGAAGGATAAGCGACCCTGCAGTGAAGCTCTTATCCAAGGCAGGTATTGGATTGAAGGATGCAGTTAATCGTCGACTGTTTTCCGATACCTATGACGACCAGATCAGTGTTATGTTCACCCGGGCAGCAGATATCCCTGAGTTTGTAGCAGATGGTGCCGCAGACTTGGGAATGACTGGACTGGATTTAATAGAAGAGAAAGAGGCCCACGTGAAGATCTTAGAAGATCTCAAATTTGGAAGATCCAAACTGGTGCTGGCAGCCCCTGAAGACTCTGAAGTGAAGAAACTTTCAGATGTTAAGGACGGATCCATTGTAGCCACTGAATTCCCCCATCTAACTGAAAAATACTTTAAAACTCAGAACATTCCCGTAAAAATTGTTGAACTCAGTGGATCAACTGAAATAGCCCCTTTTATTGGGGTTTCAGACCTTATCACCGATCTGACCAGTACCGGCACCACCCTCAAGATGAACCATCTCCAGATGGTGGAAACCATCCTGGAAAGTTCAGTACACCTCATAGCCAATCCAGACAGTTACCAGGAGAAGAGGGAAAAAATTGAAGAAATCCGAACCGGAGTGAAGGGTGTTCTGGATGCAGAAGGTAAGAAGCTGGTGATGATGAACGTGGACGAGGAAGTTCTGGATGAGGTTAAAAGTGCCATGCCAGGTATGACTGGTCCTACTGTCTCCCAGGTTCTCTCCAACAGCGGCGTAGTAGCGGTACACGCCGTGGTAAATGAACACGAAGTATTCCAGGTAGTTAACCGCCTGAAAAAGATTGGTGCACGGGATATTCTGGTGGTTCCAATTGAGAGGATTATCTGATAGAGAGGATTATCTGATAGAGAGTATTATCTGATAAATATTGATAGATAAATGATAGATAAATTTGAGATTTAACACCGTAATCACATATTCATTCTAAAAAAACAAATTTAGTGGATTTTATGAAACTTCTAAGATTTAAGAAGGATGGTAAGGAGAAAACAGGGGTTATGATAAATGGGGGGATGGTAGAAATACATCTTCCCCTGATTGAAGCATCCTGCTCACCGTTTGATGATCTGGAAAGGAAGGAATTTTACTCATTGGATGAGGTTAAAATCCTCCCACCGGTTCAACCCAGTAAGGTGGTCTGTGTGGGCCTGAATTACCGGGACCATGCTGAAGAGTTGAACATGGACCTTCCTGAAGAGCCCATACTATTTTTAAAACCACCAAGCACGGTAATTGGCCACGAGGATAAGATCATGTACCCTTATCAGTCCCATCATGTGGACTATGAAGCTGAATTGGCGGTACTAATTGGCCAGGAAGCCAGTTTTGTTAATCAAGAGGATGCATTTGATTACGTAGCAGGTTATACTGCCCTTAATGATGTTACTGCCCGGGATTTACAGCACAAGGATGGTCAGTGGACCCGTGCCAAGAGTTTCGACACATTCTGTCCCTTGGGGCCCTGGGTGGAAACTGAAATGGACCCATCTAATCAGAACATCTCCTTGAAATTAAATGATACAATTAAACAAAAATCCAACACTAAAAATATGATATTCCCGGTAGATGAACTGGTGGAATACATATCCAATATAATGACCCTTAATCCAGGGGATATTATTGCCACTGGGACTCCACCTGGTGTGGGACCAATGCAGGTTGGAGATATTGTTGAAGTAAAAATTGAAGGGATTGGAGTCCTCAAAAATAGGGTTCACAAAAAATATGGCTCAATGTGAGTAAACTGATTCTGTTTAAGTTCTCACATGTCCTAAATTAGGTCTAACTATCTATTTAGTTCTGTTTAAGTTGTCAATGTCCTGAATTAATTAGGTCTAGTTATCTAGTTAACTATTAGTTATTTAGTTAATTACTTCTTCAAAAGTTCTTCAACCTCTTCTCTGCCTTTAATTAGTTCTTTTTCCTGTTCATCATCGAACTGCAGGAGAAGTGTCTGCAGCTCCCCCACATGGGTTTTTTCTTCGAGCGCAATGTCCTGAAGAACCGCCTGGAGATTTGGATTGTCAGTCATAGATTCTAGCTGTTCATAAAGACTGACTGCATCCAGTTCTGCTATCATTGCTATTCTGATTATCTCCCGGTCTAAATCCTCCTTTTTAATTCTATCAAGATCAATTGGTACTTTAGACATCACATTATCACCCCCAATTTATATTATAATTTATGTGTCTGGGAAGTCTTATCTCTTCCTACCTAATATATCATTCAAAATAATCAACAATTCAAGCGGTCTCCTTCAGGGGTCCTTTGAGATTTAGGACTGTATGAGGCTCATCTCTTTGGAAGGCATTCTGGTCTATTTTAAGAATTTCCTCCAGGTGGTCATCATTCATAGTTCGATTTTCAATCATGACGCCTGAAAAATAATAGGGAGATTTAGCCATAGGCCAATTACATCCCAATATTCCTACTTTTATTCCATATTAAAGAACTATATCCCATATTAGAGAATCTTATTCTATATACAGAGCTGGCTTGTACGGCAGGGCATTACGGGCCTTATTCTGAGGATCGTAGTCTGGTTCGGGGTGAATTATAATTTCAGCACCGGTTTCTCTGATCAGATAATCCTGTGCATCATTTAAGAGCTGTTTTTCGTCCATCCATCCCACATAATTTATTCTGGTCATTTCCCGGGCGATTTTCTGGGCGAATCCTGCCAGTTCCTTTTTATCATCATGGATATTGGCTTTAATGGCCTGTCCCATTATACGTCCAATATCTGGCTTTCCAACCTGGAGGGCTATGTCGAAGACCTTCCATTTCCATTCTGGGGCCAGGTAGATGTGAACCTTCTCGGCCTGAGTCTGGGTTATCTTCTGAATCTCTTTAATATCCTCCACCAATCCCTGGATGATCTCTTCACCCTTGTGCACTTTCTCATTAATGAGATCTGGATCTGCTTCGGGCCATGGTGCTTTTGATACGAATCCCTGTCCTCCATGGCGGTTCCACAGTTCTTCACAGGCATGGGGTGTGAACGGGGCCATTAACCGTATCCATATTCCCAGCACGTAAGCCAGGACATTGGTTATTTCATCACGACCATCTTCTTTCTTCAGTTCAAGGTCTACCCGGTGCAGGTAATGGTCAATATCCTTCTTAAACAGGAACAGTGCTTCCTGGAGTGCTTTACGTGTCTGGAATCCTTCCAGTGCCTGGGTGGCATCACGGATGCGCTGGTTCACCTGGCTGATCATCCAGGCGTTTATGGCTTTATCAACTGGTGGAGCTTGGGTGTAGTCACTCAGCTGGATCTGTGAGCCATGCAGTTCATCCACCATGGCCGCGTACCCTGAGAACCATTCTAAACGTTTTTTAGTTCCAATAACCTCTTTTTCTCTCCAGTCAAAGTCCTGCCATGGTTCTGCAGATGACATGAGGAATAATCTTACCACGTCTGCTCCGTGGATTTTAATGGCATCTTCAAGTAGGATGATGTTTCCCTTGGATGATGACATTTTATTTCCTTCCAACAGTCCCATTCCAAAGACCACCACTCCACGTGGTCTTTTTTCCTCAGGGTATATGGCTGTGTGGTGGAATATGTGGAATGAAAGATGGTTTCCCACCAGATCCTTGGCTGATAATCTCCAGTCCAGAGGATACCAGTAGTTGAATTCTTCCCTCATACCCGCTGGAATATTGGTTTTAGTGGTTGGTTTGTCCAGGAATATGTGGTCGAAGAATTCTTCATCCAGTTCCTCTGGATCGATATCCTTCAGGTAGGGTGCTATGGCATAATAACTCATATAAATAGTGGAATCACTGAGTGGCTCGATTAACCACTGAGGGTCCCAGGGTAGGGGTGTTCCGAGACCTATCCTACGGGCGCAGGCCCAGTCATGGAGCCAGTTGAGGTAGTATTCGAAGTTGGGCCTTATCTCTGCAGGCACGGTTGTCATCTTCGAGAGAGTGTTCTGGGTGGCTTCGGTCCATTCTTCATCAGAGTACTTGAGGAACCACTGGTTGTCCAGGATTTTAACCACACACTCGGTACCACAGCGGCATATTACCGGTTTTTCAGAAAATTCATACATCAACTCCCCTTTATCTGCTTCTAAGAGGTTTTCTTTAATTGCATCCCTGGCTTCTGGAACCCTTAAACCGGAATATCCAGTTACGTGTTCATCCATAACTCCCTTGGCGTGTTCCAGTTTGTACATTTCATTGGTGGCTTCCTTGAGTTTAGGGTCTTCCTGGCTTTTAACTCCCATCTTCTCAATCATCTCCACTGCAGGATGTTCCCCAAATTCTTTAAGGCTTATCAGTCCTATTGGGTGGATTTTCTCAACTTCACGGGTTATACCATATTTTTCCAGAGTCCCGGTATCATTTTTAAGGTCAACCAGGGCTATGTAATCTGCTGGTGCGTGTGCTGGTACTGAGTAAACCACTCCAGTCGCGTAACCTGGATCTACGAATGACGCTGGCAAAATTATATGTTTTTCCCCAGTTAACGGGTTTTCCACGTATTGCCCTATTAATCCCGGTGCATCAACTTCACTCAGCAGTTCCAGGTCTGTTTTTTGGTTTAAAAGATTGGAATATGCTTTCCTGCTGACGATCCATTCTTCTCCACCACTTCTGATCTTAACGTATTCTTCATCTGGATTTAACCACAGATTAGTGGCTCCGAAGAGAGTTTCTGGTCGGAAAGTAGCGGCAACCAGATAGGTTTCCCCCATTTTGAACTTAATGAGGGTTAATTCGTTTATGGTTACACCTTCACCTTCCAGGAGGTCATGGTCTCCCACTGGATTTTCATCATCAGGACAGTACTTAACCGGGTGTTCTCCTCTTCGCACCAGTTCTTTGTCTTTGAGTTTTTTAAACTGCCAGGTGATGAATTTCTGGTAGTGGGGATCGATGGTGGTGAATTCACGTCTCCAGTCTATGGAGAAACCCAGCTGGGTCATCACCTGATGATATTCCCCACTGAAGTATTTGACAATGTAATGAGGGTCTGTGAATTTATTAAGCTCTTCTTCAGGTACTTTATGGACGTTTTTATATATATCCAGAGTCCAGGGGTCCCTTCTACCGATACGTTTGGCTATTCCGATAACCGGAGCTCCGGTTACGTGCCAACCCATGGGGAATAACACGTTGTATCCCTGCATCCTTTTAAAACGAGCATAAACATCAGGTACAGTGTAGGTACGGCCGTGTCCCACGTGCATTGCTCCACTGGGGTATGGATAGGCCACGGTTAAGAAAAGTTTCTCACGATTATCAGGGTTTGATTGGAATAATTTTGATTTCTGCCATTTTTTCTGCCATTTCTCCTCAATTTTAATATCTGTCACTACATCACCGCCATGATCTGCGTTTAATTTGGTAAAAACTAATTTAATAATTAATTAGCACTAATTTTTCATCAATATTTGATTTATATCTACAGATTTGTATCGAACAATTGATTTTGTATCGAACAATTAATAAATCAATAATTTATTTAATCTATAATTGAATCAAATCTGACGATTAAAGTTTTAATGCTTTTTTAGTGAGTTACCCAGCCAATCCAGGTATTCACGGGATCCACTTTTGATCTGGATTTCCAATACACATGGTGTCTGGTAGCTGTGGATTTCTTTAACCCTATCTATAACTTTATCCACTGATTCTGAATGAGTCTTTAAAAGTAGGATTGATTCAACATCTTCCTCCAGATTTCCTTCCCACCAGTAAATAGATTCCATTTTAGGGATTATATTAGCACAGGCCACTAATTTATCTTCTAATAAGTTTCGTGCTATTCTTTTGGCTTCTTCTACTCCAGAAGCTGTGACATAAACCATAGAATACATTCAAAACATCTCTTGTTAACTTTCTCCCTAAACTGAATATGTTTCCTTTCTGAATATCTAACCTTAAAAACTATTTAAATGAAGTTCAATCATGAACACCATTCAACCCATTAATAACCGTTTAAATGTGATTTTATCTGATTATTGATGGCATGAGTGGCATTCTGTTTTTGTGTTCAGCAGCCCGCATCATAGCCTTGACTCTTATCACTTCATCCAGTTTTATATTAAGTTTCAGGGCCATTTCGTCCTCTTCCATTTCTTTTTCCGTCGTCAAATATAGGATTTCATCTAAAAGTTCGTATTTAATTCCCAGATCATCCTCATCAGTCTGACCCTGCCATAAACCTGCAGTAGGTGCTTTATACAGAATACTGTCACTAACACCAAGATATTTAGCCACCCGGCGAACATCTGTTTTGTACAGTTCCCCTATAGGGAGGATGTCCACCCCACCATCACCATATTTGGTGAAATAGCCTACTAAAAGTTCAGTTCGGTTACCAGTACCAACCACCAAACGATTAAGGGCATTAGCATGATAATAAAGAATTATCATCCTCATACGTGCCTTAAGATTTGCTCCTGCAAGTTTGTAGTTTTCATTAGTCTCTGAACGGCTGCAAATATCCTGAACTGGCTCAATAAGTGGGTCGATGGGTATGGTTTTATATTTTATTCCGATGTCCTCTGCCAAAGTTACCGCATCATCGATATCTTCCTGATTGGTACTCTGACTGGGCAAAATCAATCCCAAAATTTTATCAGTATTCACAACCTGGGCGCATAGTTTGGCAGTTGTAGCAGAATCTAAACCACCACTAAGACCTATAACCAGGCCCTGAGCATTTGATTCTATTAATGAACTTTCAATAAAATTTGATATGTCCCTTGAAACACGTTCAACATCTAAAACTGGTAAAATTCCATTATTGTCCACCATATCATACACCCTGATTATTATTTAATCCAGATTGATCCATAACAAATTAATATCAACTAATATCAAATTTAAACCCTGAATATGGCCTTTTCTAACCTTTCAAGGTAATTTATCCTTCTAATCCATCGAAGCCCATGGATTTAAAAAACTCAATATATTTAAAATATTCTCACTATCTTTATATTGGGGTCTTTATTAAATATGGATTTTTTGCATAATTTTTATATGCCCACAGAATTTAATAACATAATCTAATAAAAACTATTTAACTTGGAAAGATTGAGGTTTAGTATTGAAGTTTATTTTAGGATTATAGCGATCTAGAATAAATAATGGAGGCACAAATAATGGCAATTAGAGACCTTTTCCATTTTAAAAAAGGAAAAACAACATTCGTGTTTATTGGAGGGAAAGGAGGAGTAGGTAAAACTACTATATCCGCAGCAACTGCACTATGGTTAGCTGATGAGGGTAAAAAAACCCTGGTAATATCGACAGATCCTGCTCACTCACTTTCTGACTCTCTGGAAAGGAACCTGGGACATGACCCCACACCTATCGGTGAAAACCTGTGGGCTGCTGAAATCGACCCTGAAGTGGCAATGCAGGACTATCAGGTTAAGATGAAGGAACAGCAGGCCCTGAACCCTGGTATGGACATGGGTATGATGGAGGATCAGATGGAAATGGCTTCCATGGCCCCTGGAATCGACGAGGCAGCTGCCTTTGATAAATTCCTCCAGTACATGACCACTGATGAGTACGATATTGTGGTGTTCGACACTGCACCTACCGGTCACACCCTGAGACTGTTATCATTCCCTGAAATGATGGATAGTTGGGTGGGAAAAATGATCAAAATCCGAAGACAGGTAGGTAGCATGGCCAAGGCATTCAAGAACATCATGCCCTTCATGGGAGATGAAGAAGAAGAGGACCGTGCCATGGAAGACATGGAAGCCACTAAAAAACAGATCAAAGTGGCCAGGGAAGTTATGGCTGACCCGGAAAGAACATCCTTTAAAATGGTGGTCATCCCTGAAGAGATGTCTATCTACGAATCTGAAAGAGCCATGGAAGCACTGGAAAAGAATAACATGAACACAGATGCAGTTATAGTGAACCAGATCCAGCCTGAAGAGGCAGACTGTGACTTCTGCCGTGCTCGACGTAACATTCAACAAAAAAGAATGGAAAGTATCCGTCAAAAATTCGGTGGACAGGTAGTTGCAGAGATACCACTATTCCGTGAGGAAGTTAAGGGTACTGAAAAACTGCGAGAAGTTGGTAAGATTCTATACGGGGAGCCTGAAGTAGCTTCCTAAACTCTTTTTTTAACCTACTATTTTCTCCCATTAATATAATTCAGTTGATTAATATCCCCTAATTACTCTTATTTCCCTTATTCTACTAATTTCGCCTAATTATTATTTAAGTTATTAACTATTTAAGTTCCTTAATTGCTCTTGTTTATTGATATTCAATATTTTAGGTGAAAAACTTCAAAGCTAGCTGAAAAGCTTCAATGCGTTCTTAATGAATCCTTCAAGTGCTTCTTCATAGTTAAAAAAGCCCTGTTCATAATGTTTGGTTCTGCTGATCATGAATGTGTAGGAATATATAGAAAGTGCGAATGCCTTGTAATCTATTTCCCGTCCCGGAAGGTTCTCTTCCAAATGTTTACCCACATATTTCACGAATTCTGCCCGCATAGGATCAATATTGTCAGTCTTTTGAGTGTTGGACAGGAAAATAAATTCATAATTATCATCGGCAATTCTGGCCATATCAGTTATTAAGGTTCTTAAAAAAACGTTGGGAGAGTCAGAAACATTATTAGCAAGTGATTTAGCTAAATCTTCCTTAACTTTCGCTACATTCTGAGTTAAAACCTTGTTAAAAAGATTTTCTTTTGTTTTGAATTTTCTAAACAAAGTTAATTCACTGAAACCTGCTTTTTGTGCTATAAGCCTGGTTGTAGCACCCTTATACCCTTTTTCAGCAAATATTTCTAAAGCCACGTCTAAAAATTTCTGTTCTGTTTTACTGACCATGTTCACATGCAACCATTAAATCAACTTAATCTCTGGTGAAAAATTTCATTTGGAATTCATTGAGAATCTTTTGAAAATTCAAGCTATATTGAAAATTCAAGTTATAATTACATAATTTTCTATTAATATAATTCCAAAAAGGAGTTACAATAGAAATTTCAATTAGTGCGTACTAAGCATATTTGATTATACTCTGTTAAAAAATTATACTCTTTCAAAATATAAGAGTTTCTGAACTTATGCACCAGCAATATCCTGTTATCTTTGTTTTTTAAGTAATTATTAAAGTTTAGTGTTAAAATATCTCAATTCACTTATGCATCATCATTGCCTAGTGGATTTAAATCTAGGAAAATATGAAAAGATAGGTTAAATTAATTTTAAAAAATCTAATTAAGAAACAGCACTGTTTACAGCTTGATAAGACAGATCAGCTGCTTTATTAAGGCATTCCTGAATATATTCATCATCATCTGTTTTTAACCATTGTTCCCATGCATTACCACTCATCTGGTTATCTGCAGCTAATTCATTAGCCCAATCTCCTGTTTTGTCTGTGATGTGTGGTTCCAGGAGCATGGCTTGCAACTCACATCTGGTGTGTTCATAACCGGAATGACCACCCTCAGAATGGGGAGGGCATACACTATCTGAAATGTAATGGGTTGCCACCCCAAAACAGTAACTGGCCCGTTTATAATCTCCATCCTGATAATATTCTCTGCCTTCCAGGAGCCAGTAATTGATTTTTTCATCACTGGCGGGATAAATGTGGTACTCATAGTCAAAAAACTTATAATCAGGATCATCAGCCCCATCATACATTTTTGAAAGGTCCAAGTTATTCTGTGCATCAGCAGGGAGAGAATAATAAACTTCCTTCGCAATTTCGTAATGATTGGGAGCTGCCCAGGCAGATACTGGTTGAACTAATGCCAAAAATGCGGTTAAAGTGATAAAAATCATTATAAAGGTTTTTTTCATGGTTCCTCGAACATGGTTTTTTTAAAAGTGGAATGATAAATTTAAGATAAAATTGAGCTTGAAAAACTAAGTTTAAAAAATGTGTAGTGAGTACTCATATTTAAATATATGTGATGAGTTTGATGGATGAGTTGATAAAAAATCCATAAACCTCTTTATTCCTATTTCTTTAATGTACTTGAAAACTAAATTAAATTATATTAAATGAAATAAATGGATATCAAATGGAATCAAATGTTCCATGTGACTCATTCCAGGTGATATTAAAATGTATAAAAAATCATGCCCCATCCATTTCAGTAAAGTACCATCCTGGAAGAGATATCTGAGATTATTTTTAAGGTTAATAATTCTGATTAATGCACTTTACCAGATCATTCTGGGCGAGGTTTTTTTCGGTACTTTAGCAATTTTAGCCCTGGTAATACTGTTAGCACCATGGTTTTTTACCAAAAACAGAATATGTGTGGTTCCAATTGATATTGAGATACTTTTTTTAATTGTAGTCTTTTTTGAGTTGATTATGGCAGATGCTTATAGTTTATACAGCCGGGTTCCTTATTATGATAAATTCATGCATTTACTAGTATCCTTCATCATTGGATTGGTAGGAATGGTAATTATTTACACATTCTACGCCTTGGGAAAGCTTCAGGCCAGTACAGGAGTGATGTTTGCACTTATCGTTTTGATTACCATGGGTTTGGGAGCCGGTCTTGAAATGGCTGAATATTTCTATGATCAGGCCCTTTATCCTTTAATTGGACATTATTTGCCCACAGGACTCACCCAAGGGTCTATGGTAGCATCCCCCCTGGCCGACACCATGGAAGATTTGTTTGTGGACACTTTGGGAGGTATACTGGGAGCTGCTATAGGGATAATTCTGATCAAAAAAGAAGAAAAAGAAGGAAGAGAACTGGAAATGCTGGATGATCTGGAGACTCTGGCTTCAGGGAACAGAGAAGGAGAAGAAAAAAAAGAATAGGCAACCAATATACTTAAGGAGTAATTAAGGGTTGTGGTAAAATAGATAATAAAAGAATTATCAGTATTTTAGTGGCTTTTCTGGTGTTCATAGCAATAATATTGATTTTCAGACTTTTGGCTGATTTTGCAGGAGAAACATCACCCACTGGACCTATTAAAATCTTTTCCTGGATCTGCGGTTCTGTAATTGCCTTTAAAATCTTTGAAATAATGTCTGATTAAAATTAGATTTAACTAAAAGTAGGTATGATTAAAATTAGATTTGATGATTCGATTAATAAAAAAGGTTCGATTAAAATAAAAAAAAGTTTTCCATATCTATTTGAATTGTTGGTGATTTAATGTTGATAAAATCCATTAAAAATTGTGAATATTCTCAGGTAGCCGATGAAACTGTTCTCTGTGAACTCCTTCATCCTAAAAATGAAAACATCAAAATGGGTTGCAGTGTGGCCCATGCCATCCTTGAGGAGGGTAAGGCATCCCTGCCACACAAGCTGAACAGTTCTGTGGAGATTTATTACATCACTAAAGGTAATGGGAAAATTCACATCAATGATGAATCTTCCAATGTGGAACCCGGTGAGATAATTTACATCCCGCCTGGATCTGTGCAATTCATTGAAAACGTTGGTAAATCCAACTTAGAGTTTCTATGTGTTGTAACACCTCCATGGCAGGGAAAAGATGAAGAGTTGTGTGTAGATTAAGATTTTACTAGATAAAACTAAGTTTATTAGAATAAAATTAAGATTACTGGGTAAAACTAAGTTTACTAGATGAAACTTAGATTTACTTTTAGATTAAGAGTTTATAATTAATTTAAGAGTTATTTAATTTACATATCCTATCTGTAAAACTACTAATCCTGCAAATTAAAAAGTTTCAATAGATGATTACCACACAGAGATAAGTGAAATCCATAACTGCTATTTCTTTTAAAGTTCCATTAACAATTCTCTCATCAGGATAACTGAGTCTTTCACACACTACAATTTTTCTATCCGGGTCAACACCATTTTCCAGGAGGAACTGTGCCAGTTTTTCCACCTTAAAGTCAGGTAAAACAATGGTTGGTTTTCCATTATCCATGAAGTCCAATATTATCTTGGAATTTCCTTTCCCATGAAGAGTGAGCAGGTTAACCTGATCCCAGGGTATTTGTAGTCTGGCAGCAGCAAGTTGAAGGGAACTTATTCCAGGAATTACTTCCAAGTCCAAGTCATCCCTCAGTTTTAATATTGGTTTCAGTACTCCTGAAAATCCAGGGTCGCCTGTGGAGAGAATTGCCACGTTTTTACCTTCATCAACCAGATTAATTGATTTTTTCATCATTTCATCCATGTTCCGTGCCCTGAGAATAAGAGTTTCCCCCTCAAATCCTGGGAACAGATCCAAAGCTCTCTGACTTCCCACCAGCACATCAACCGATACTGCCGTGTTTATGGCTGCTGCAGTTAAATAATCACTGGAACCAGGTCCGATCCCCACCAGATGAAGTTTTGACATGTTTAATTACTCCTGTTTCTTTATTTGAAGTGTATACTTTTGATAATGATTAATTTAAATCTTGTATTATGATTAATTAATGATTTGATTAAAGATGGTTAACGATTTGATTAATTAATTGATTAATTTTCCATTATCTAAATATTTTCCATTATCTAAATAGATTGATATTCTCATTATTGGATATTTCCCTAAAATCTTTAATAACCTGGGATGTAAAAAGACTAGTAGTGATTTATTATGCTCCAAATTGCAGTTACCGGAAAGCCCAACGTGGGCAAATCATCTTTTTTCAACGCAGCAACCTTATCAGAAGTCGAAGTGGCGGGTTACCCATTCACCACCATCGATGTTAACAAGGCAGTGGCCCATGTGGTTAAACCATGCCCCTGCCGTGAATTAGAAGTGGAATGCAACCCTCGAAACTCACAGTGCAGGGATGGTCAGAGACTGATCCCAGTGGAGTTACTGGATGTTGCTGGACTGGTTCCAGGAGCCCATGAAGGCCGTGGATTGGGTAACAAGTTCCTGGATGATCTACGCCAGGCCAGGGCGTTCATCCACGTCATTGATGCCTCTGGATCCACTGATGAAGAGGGCAGACCCTGTGAAGCAGGATCGCATGACCCCATGGAGGATGTTGATTTTCTGCAGCACGAAATTACCATGTGGCTCTTCGGAATCCTCAACAAGAACTGGAACAGACTGGTTCGCAAGGCACTTTCTGAGAAACTGGACATTGCCAAGGTAATAGCAGAGCAGCTCAGTGGAGCCGGGATCATGGTAGAAGATGTATTGGAAGCCAAGAGAACTGTTACCAAGGAGTACAAGGACTGGGAAGATGATGATATCATAAACCTACTTGATAATCTCCTTAAAATTGCCAAGCCAATGCTAATCGTGGCCAACAAGGCAGACCTGCCCCATGCAGAGGAGAATATAAAGAGGCTTCGGGAAAAATATGATAATGTGGTGCCTGCTTCGGCAGAGGCAGAACTGGCATTAACTAGGGCAGCAGAAGCTGGACTTATTAAGTACATATCAGGAGAATCTGACTTTGAAATCCTCCAAAAAGACAAACTGAACACTCAGCAGATAAATGCCCTGGAATACATACGGGAAAATGTCCTCCAAAAGTACGGCGGTACTGGCGTGCAGGAAGCCCTGAACCAAGCCATATTCAGTCTGCTGAACATGATCGTGGTCTATCCTGTTGAAGATGAACACAAACTTTCTGATCAAAAGGGTAACGTGCTCCCCGATGCATTGCTGATACCCCGTGGCTCCAAACCAAAGGATATGGCATTCCTCATCCATACTGATATTGGAGAGGGTTTCATGCATGCTATTGATGCTCGAAGTTGCCGCAGGGTTGCCAGTGACCATGAACTGGAAGATGGGGACATAATTAGTATAGTTACACGCTAGATGGAAGTTTAACGAAAATTGTTTTATCACCCCTTATTTATTTATAGGTTTTGAAGTAGGGATTTATAGGTTTGAAGTGGCAATTCATAGGTTAGAAGTGAGGATTCATAAGTTTGAAGATGGAATTTATAAGTTTGAAGTGACCCCCATCTTTATTTTTGACCAGTTTATACTTGTGACCAGTTTATCATAATACCCGATTTTTAAAAGACTTAAAAGTAATAAATAGGCGCATATGTAATTTTAAAGAAAAAAATATAACAATTAAAACTTTAATCTCTAATAAAAATAATGCGACGTCCGGGATTCGAACCCGGGTTGTAGGCTTGGGAAGCCCAAGTCTTAACCAGGCTGGACTAACGTCGCTAAGCAAGATTTCACTTATGATTTTCATTTCTTATTATTTAAAATTTTTATGGTTTGAGTAATTTAAGTCACACTGTAAATTACATTTAACGATCAAATACATGAACTGTTATAATAAATCTATGAACTGTTAAAATAAACCTTAAAGTGCTAAAATAGCCTTAAACTGCTAAAATAGCTTTGAACTGCTAAAATACTCTTAAACTGTAAAAAAATGTGTTGAAGTTGTTAACTCTCGAAAATAAAAGATTATTAAATATATTATTAAATCTCTAACGTCACCGCGAATTTTTTTGGTTATTACCCGCAATACCTGCATCCAGACTTTTGGAAAGCTCACAGTACCCACCTGAAGAATGGAACTGATAAGCCTTACCACCTGTTATATCAGGGGGAAGTATCATTTCCATGGATTTACGGACTTTACTGGCAATTCCCAGTGCACTGGCATATACCAGGTATTTATCCCATATTTCAATGGATTCAGGTGGTTGGTCCTTTATGAGGCTGAAATCCTGTATATATTTTGCAAAATTATGCCATTTTGCATCATATTCCTCACCATAAGTAGTCCACTGTCCAGCTATTTTTTGAGGCATTATAAATGAAGCCAACCCTACAATTAAAAGAATAAATGATGAATACGAGACATATCTGGCAGCAGGTAATGGATCCACCACTGCGGTAAATGCACCGATAATACCGGTGATAATTGCGATTACTGCAAAAATTTTAAGGTATTTATCTCCTCTTTTTTGAAAAACACGAGACATGGCATCTTCATCTAAAAATTCGCTTATTAAATCATTCTTCCACCCGTTATACACTTCCCTGAATGTTATGAATTCATCATCTTTCAGGCTTCCGGTATTTCCAGATATGACAATTCCACTGTTTAAATTCTTTTTAATGTCATCCAGATAAATTAAACCATCTTCTCCTTCGAAGTAACTGAACAAGTTAATGATGTCACTTTCAAACGTTTTAAGCTCGTTTAAATCTTTATCCTCATTAATTCTGAATGTAATAGATCTCAAATTAACATCAGCGTTTTCAGGGGAGATATCATCCATTACCAGGTAGCCACGATATATTAAATCCATTATTGTTGCCCTGAAACCATCCATATCGGGTTCTCCCACTTCTTTACCCCATAAATTCCCAGATATGGCATTTACAATTGCAGGGGGATCATCAGTAGGAAGGTCCATTTCATATTCATCCTTATAATCAATTTCAGGATCTCTACCATAGATCAGGTAAATGATTAATGGAGTAAAGCAAACCAAAAGCAATAGTATTGCTACCAGAGAATAAGCATTTGTTTTATAATTCACCATATCCTGGTATTCCTTCTGCATTTTGTCCATTTCTGGTAAAATATCCTGATTGACTTTAACTACGTTGGGAGGATCTTCTGTGAATTGAGTTTTAGGGATAACCATCATTAACTCCAAGCGGCCAGGAATGACATTTTTACCGGTAAATTCCAGTGTATTCCCATCCCATGTGGAATTTAAACTATTGTCCTGAGATTTAAACACAAATTTTACTCCCTCACTCGATTCAAGATGTATCCTGGCATTTACCTGACCCACATCATCAGCCAAACCACCATCCACCACATCATAATGGAGTTGGGCCAGATCATTGTAAAATTTTACCAAGTTTAAAAGATCGTATTCAATAATAACATCAACATCTCTACCAGAAATAGGGATTGTTTTAGAAGGATTAGAGTATAGATCAATGGTAATATACTTGGAGTTTACTTTATCATTGACTGTGTAATTAGAATAAGCACCTGGAGTGGAAATTTTTAGATTTTCCAGTTTAACCGGGTCTTTTATGGGGATATTCCTGTAAATTTCATTTGAAGTTCCACTGAATGAGTAGTGTAATGTTTCAGTAACATGAACAGTTCCATCATCCTTCAGGAAAAGATCTATGCCTAGAGAGGGAATTGAATAAGTTCTATCAACAGCAAAAGATGCTGTTATTCCTGTGAAAAGAAATAAAGATATTATAATTGTTATAATGCCTAAACAAAGTTTATTTTCCACTGGACCACCAGAATGTTATTTAACCTAACCCCAAAATCTATTAGTTATTCAAGCCATGATATTCAGTTCATATCACAGTTTAAAAGCTTTATACGCTTATTTATACCCATAAATCATATTTATGTCTTTAATAATTATATGCCTATAAATTTATTATGTGTTTAATTTTTATGTCTGTAAATTTCTTTGAACTGTAAAAATAAAAAAATAGAGAGGTGTTGATTAAAAAGCACCTCCTCCACCTCCAATATCTCCTCCACCAATATCCCCCACTCCTCCAAAATCACCAGATCCTGCTGAAGCAGTGGAAATACCAGTATCCAGAGATGAAGCAAGAAGTGCGTATCCTCCGTAATAATGGAACATGTAGATATCACTACCTTCCAGTTGTTCACTGGGCACGTAGAGCTCCATTGCCTTCCGTACTGCGTCAGCTGCCCCCAGTGCTGTGGCGTACACCAGGTACTTGTTCCAGATGGTAACCGACTCTGGAGGATATTCTTTTATGAGACTGAAATCCTGGATGTACTTTTTGAAGTTATGCCATTTGGCATCGTACTCTTCACCATAGGTTGTCCACTGGCCTGCGATCTTCTGGGGGAGAATAAGGGAAATGATGGATACCACTCCCAGGGCTATTGATGCAATTAATGCAAACTTGGCGGCAGGTAAAGAGTCAGTGATGGTTACGAAGAACACAATTGCAGCCACTATGATTCCAGCCACTCCGAAAATCTTTAAGTAGGTGTCTCCCTTCTTGATGAAGATCTTATCCATCTGATCATCACTGAGGAATCTATCCTTTATATCATCTTTCCAGTTGTTGTAGGTGTCACGGAATGATTTTGCAGTCTCCCGATCCGATAAATCCGCGGAAATCTGGTCCAGAGATATCAATCCATCTTGTTCGAACTCCCCTAGGAAGTTTAAGACGTCCAATTCAAATTGTTTGAGGTCTGATTTATCCTTTTCAGGGTTGATTTTAAGGAACATTGAATCATCTATCCCATAACCCTGTTTTTCTGATGGTTCTTTTTCCATTAAAAGATATTTCCTGTCGATTAAGTCCATTATGGTGGCTTTAAATCCATCCATATCTGGTTCTCCTATTTTTTTGGAGAATCCTGGACCGCAGATGGCATTCACCAGGGCTGGTGGATCATCGGTAGGAATATCCCGTTCGTATTCTGCCTGGTAATCTATTTTTGGCTCCCTTCCATACCGATAATAAATAATTAAAGGCACAAACAGAGATAGAATCATTAATACTGCCAAAATTGAATATAACATGCTGTTAAAGTTCAGTTGATTCTGATAAGCAGTTTGAATCTGTTCTATCTGATTTAAGGCATCTTGATTTATGATAGTCCCGTTGGTAGGATTGGATGAGAATTGACTTTTAGGTAGAACCATCCTGACCTCGAAATAATCACCAGAAGGAATACTTTCACTGCTTACCTCCAGAGTGTTACCCTGCCAGCTGGAATTTTTAGCATAGTACGGTGGATTCAACCAGTACTTCACACCATCACTGGATGGGACATGGATTTTAGCATTAAGCTGCCCAATGGGCACATCCCATCCTTCACCCACCAGTTTATACTGTAATTCAACTATATCATTGTAAAACAGCAACACATGCCCCAGGTCATATTCAAGAGTCACATCCACATCCTTATTGGATATGGGAGTGGTTTTTGCTGCATCAGAGTATAAATATATGTTAACCCGCTGGTTAGTACCTTGATCAATTACTTCCTGACTGGAATAAACCCCCTGAGTTGAAACCTTTACATTTTCCAGAATTTGACCGTTTTTTAATGGTATATCCCGGTACACTCCCTTGTAGGTTCCTGAAAATGAGTAATGAATGGTTTCTGTAACATGGATTGAGCCATCATTTTTAAGGAACATGTCCATATTGATTGAGGGTATGGAATAGCTCCTATCTTCAGCACAGGCTGATCCCATAAATGAAAGTAGGAAAATGGTTAATGTAACTATTAAAAGAATAGAACTCTTTTTGTCCATTGGTAACCCCCATATCAAATATTAAAACTCAACTTTAGGGACTTCCCTTTTGGTTTCTTCTATTTCAAAGAACTCTGCTTCCTTGAAATTAAAAGAGTTTGCTAAGAGATTGCTGGGAAACATCTGACATTTGTTGTTGTACATTAACACCGTGTCATTGTAAAACTGTCTGGAGTATGCTATTTTATTCTCAGTTTCCTCTAACTGGCTTTGTAACTTTAAAAAGTTTTCATTGGCCTTCAGCTCAGGGTAATTCTCCGCCACTGCAAATAGACTTTTCAGAGTATCAGTTAACATGTTGTTAGCTTCTGCAGTTTCTTGAACTGTTTTAGCATTCATTAACCCTGATCTTGCTTCAGTTACATTTTCAAAGACGGTTTTTTCGTGTTTAGCATATCCCTTCACAGTTTCCACCAGGTTGGGTATGAGGTCAGCACGACGGTTAAGCTGAACATCGATCTGGGACCATGCATTTTTAACCCTGTTCCTAAGCTGAATCAGACTGTTATAAAGGTATACAAATATTATCACTACCAGAATTATGATAATTAATATTATTAGTTCAATTAACATTTCCATCACCTGTTCTAAATCCAAATATTTCTTATTCAAATTAGCTATTGCAGATTATTCTTATTAATTCCTGTACAATTATCATTAATATAATTAGCTAAATCATAGTTTCAGAATATGCGTGGAACAATCCAGACCATGTCAAATCTAAAAAACGCCGAAAGATTCGTTAATAATTTGTGAAAAAACCATATTTACACATTATTCACTTAAAAGGTCCATAAATGGTCAGTAATCCTTTGTACTTGTATGGAAATAATAGAATCACATTTATGCCACTTGCATTAAATATTAATATGAACCTTAAGAAAAAAATTATGGATTAATAGGTAAATGAGAAATTTAATCTGGTTTAATTGATGAAATTTAATATGTTTTAAATTGAGTGATGAATTGACGTTTAAGTGATAGATTGATGTTTATCTACTCAAACTTTTTGATCTTAAGATCATTGGAAACACCCCACAGACAGAGGTAAGTTTCAAGTGTAAAAATGAAGATCAATGAACTCCCTCCTGAAGAAGTTTATGATGAATTAAAAACTTCTGAAACGGGATTAACCGCTGAAGAGGCCCAAAATAGGCTTGAAAAATATGGACCCAATCAGATTGAGGAAGTTAAGAAAAAACCGGTTATTTTTAAGTTTTTAGCAAATCTTTACCAGCTTCTTGCTTTATTACTCTGGGCAGCCAGTGCACTTGCTTTTTTAAGTGGTACGCCTCAGTTAGGATTCGCCATTATTGCAGTTATAATTATAAATGCTATTTTCAGTTTCTGGCAGGAGTACAAGGCAGAACAGGCTCTGGAGGCTTTAAAGAAGATACTTCCTTCTAGGGCCAAAGTAATCCGTGATAAAGAGAAGAAAGAGGTATTATCCTCCAAGTTAGTTCCAGGGGATTTTTTAGTGCTGGACGAAGGGGATAACATCTCTGCCGATGCTCGGCTGGTGGAAACCAGTCAAATGAAAGTGGACAGTTCAACCCTTACTGGTGAGTCTAAACCTGTCCGTAAATTTGCCCATGAAGTTCCAGAAGGGGAACATGCCTTTGTAGAGATGGGTAACTTGGTATTTGCAGGAACCAGTGTGGCTTCTGGGTCTGGAAAGGCCGTGGTATTTGCCACTGGTCGAGAAACCGAGTTCAACCAGATAGCCAGTTTAACCCAGGAAGTGAGCCAGGAGCCCAGTCCCCTGCAAAAGGAGCTGGCAAGGGTAACCCGTATCATAGCACTTATTGCCATACTACTGGGAGTAACCCTTTTTGCAGTGAATCTATGGGTGGTTAAACTGCCATTACAGGTGGCTTTCATTTTTGCTATTGGGCTTACGGTTGCCAATGTCCCTGAAGGACTTTTACCCACTGTTACACTGGCACTGGCTGCCTCAGTGCAGAAGATGGTGCGGAAGAATGCCCTTATAAAACGTTTGTCCAGTGTGGAAACCCTGGGATCCACCAATATCATCTGCACTGACAAGACAGGAACCATAACCAAAAATGAGATGACTGTACGTAAAGTCTGGCTTCCATGTGAGATCATTGAGGTTACAGGTGCTGGTTACTCTCCAGAGGGAGAATTTCTACATAAAGGATCTTCAATCGATCATCAAGAAATCCGGGAACTCAAGTTACTCCTGAGATCAGCAACCTTCTGTAATGACTCAAAACTCATTGAAGCTGAAAAACCGCAAGATAAATGGAAAATAATTGGTGACCCTACTGAAGCTTCCCTCCTGGTAGCTGCCCGGAAAAATGGTTTCAACTGGGAAGAAGAGATAAAAAAGAATCCAAGAATATTAGAGCTTCCATTTGACTCTCAACGGAAATCTATGACCAGTATCCACCAGGAAAACCATGGCCAGGTGGCATATGTTAAAGGTGCTCCTAAAAAAATCATCAATCTTTCGCCCCTGATCTCTGATGATGGTGTTGTAAGGCCCTTCACTGATGAGGAAAAGGAGAAAGTGATTAAAATTCATGATAAACTGGCTGCTTCCGGCCTTCGAATACTGGCCATGGCCTATCGTGACTTACCCCCTGATTTTAATGATTATCAGACCGAGAATGTCGAACGAGATCTGGTATTTCTGGGCATGATGGCCATGCAGGATCCTCCACGTCCAGAAGTGAAACCTGCTGTTCGAGATTGCCATAAAGCTGGTATACGTATCATTATGATTACCGGGGACTATGGTTTGACTGCACAGGCCATAGCCAAGGAAGTAGGAATAGTGAGTGAGGATTGTCGCATTGTTAAGGGCAAGGAACTTGACCAGATGAGTGATGAAGAAGTGAAGGAAGTTCTTAAGGGAAAATGTAATGTTATTTTTGCACGAGCCGTACCCGAGCATAAGATGCGTATTGCCAGCATCCTGGAGAGTATGGATGAAATTGTGGCCATGACTGGTGATGGGGTTAACGATGCCCCCGCACTTCGTAAAGCAGACATAGGAGTGGCCATGGGCATCACCGGCACTGATGTTGCCAAAGAAGCCGCAGATATGATTTTAACTGATGATAACTTCGCTACCATTGTAGAGGCCATTAAAGAAGGTCGTACTATCTACGAAAACATTCGTAAATTCATTACTTACATTTTCTCCCACGAAACCGCTGAAATCGTACCCTTTGTTATGATGGTACTTTTCAGGATCCCCCTACCCATTACAGTTATGCAGATCCTGGCCATTGATCTGGGAACCGATACTGTACCTGCCCTGGCCCTGGGTGTCGGCCCTTCAGAGTCAGATGTGATGAACCGACCCCCACGCCCACGTAAAGAACGTTTACTGAATTTTGGAGTTATATTCAGAGGTTATATTTTCTTAGGAATAATTGAAGCTGCCCTGGTGATGTCTGGCTTTTTCTGGGCCTTACTAAGCAGCGGATGGACATGGGCCCAGCAACTCTCATTCACTGATCCGGTTTACCTTAAGGCAACCAGTATGGTCTTTGCAGGAATTGTTCTGGCCCAGATGGGCAACCTCCTGGGCTGTCAGACCAACAGAACATCAGTACTGGAAGTGGGAATCTTCAAAAACAGGTGGATTTTAAGAGGTATCGCATTCTCAGTGGCAGTGCTTCTGGCCATTATTTACATTCCACCATTACAGGGAATATTCGGCACCACCGCCCTTGGACTTTATGAATGGCTATATTTACTCACCTTTGTACCCATAATGTTCCTAGCAGATGAACTTCGCAAGTACATGGTTAGGAAAAGAATATAAAACCATTAAAATCATTTAAAGGGAACAAATGAATTTGAAGGCAATAAAAGAGTTTTAAAGGCTAGTTTGCAAATAAATTCAAAAAATTTCTAAAACATGGACATAAAAATGAGTAAAATCGATGAATACTATCTAAAAACTATCTAAAAACTATCTAAAAACTATCTAAAAACTATCTAAAAACTATCTAAAAACTATCTAAAAACTATCTAAAAACTATCTAAAAACTATCTAAAAACTATCTAAAAACTATCTAAAAACTTCTGAAAATACTAAAAATTACATAAAAATGTTTAAATACTTAAAAAAAGCGTTGAGATTAATAAAAATCTTAAAATCCACAATAATCTCTTCATGCACATGATGTGTGATCACGCTATATAAAAATACTTCATGATAAATCATATTAAATAGAAATAAAAAACGAAATACATGGGATATATTTTCCGAAATTTTCCGAATTTGAAATGTTAAAAAGGAGGAATTGGAGTGAAAAGACAAATTATAATGTTTTCGTTGATAGTTTTTATTTCTATGTCATTTTCAGCCGTTTGGGCGAATGAAAATCCTGCAGGAGAATCTAATTCACAGATAAGCACATTAAGTGCTGCCAGCATAACACCGTTAATGAAAAGTAGCAGCACAAAAAGCAGTTCCAGTAAAAAAACCCATGATGGAGACGATGTAAGCGCAGATAACAACAGTACAAGCGATGATTCTAGTGGTTTCCCATGGTGGACTATTATCATTATTGTGATAATCGTTCTGGTAATAATAGGATTGGTGATCTGGTATCTTTTCCTTCGATAGGAACCAGTTCCTCCCTTACTGAGAAAAGCAGGATATTACAGTAAGAATTGGAGGCCTAAATGTTTGTAATTTTAAGGGTACTAAGGAAAAGCTTACCTATGGTTGCTAAACAGAGATTAACCTGGATTTTAATCCTGGTTCTCTGTATAATTGCCTATGGAACTATTGGGTTTCACTTCATTGAAGGACAACCATGGATCGTGTCTTTTTACTGGACCTTTGTAACCATAGGAACAGTTGGATATGGGGATTACAGCCCTAAAAGCCCTTTAGGAATGTTCTTCACCATCAGTCTAATTATTTTAGGTATTGGAACCTTTGCCCTGGCAGTAGAGTCCCTGGTAAACCTAATCTTCAAAAGAGAACAAATGAAACTTATGGGGCTGATAAACGTGGAAAGATCAAAACACGTGGTTATATGTGGATGGACCGAAAGTACAGTGGAATGTATTAAGGAAATTGGAAAAACAGCAGAAATTTTCGTTCTTGATGAAAATGAACAGGTGCAGAAAAATGCCCTTAAAAATGGGGCTAACTTCGTTCATGGGGATCCCACTCGTATCAAAGACCTGGAGAAAGCTAATGTTAAAGGAGCTCAGGCAGTTATTGTAGATATGGAATCTGATTCTAGAACCATCCATGCTATCCTGAGCATACGTAAAGTGGACCAGAAGGTTAGAGTGGTAGCTGAAGTCCAGCGCTATGAAAACATAGAACAGATTAAACTGGCTGGTGCCAACCAGGTAGTTTCACCCTTCGTAATATCCGGACGCCTCATGCACAAAAGTATCGACGATGGATATGAGGCCATGTTCGTCCAGGATGTTCTGGCAGAACACACCAGTAGAGAGATGAGGGAAGTTAAAATCAGCCCTGAAAGCCAGTTCAACGGTTTAAGTCTTTTAGAAGCTGATATTCATGAGAGAACTGGAGTAGTGGTTGTTGGAGTGGGCCGTGAAGGAGACCTTACCATTGATCCACCACGTAATTACATCCTTAAAACTGGAGATGTTATTCTGGGCATTGGAAAAGTGGAAGAGTTCGAAAAACTGGAAAACATTAAGTTAACCTGATACATGAATCCAATTAAAATAAAGAATCAAAATTAAAAATCGAATTAATTTAAAGATTGAATTCAAGCTAAAAAAAATGGGATTCAAGTTAAAGAAGAGATTCAAGTTAAATTAAGGTTTAACTTTTACTTTTATCTTTTTCAGTGGTTTTAATTCCAATTCTTTTTTATGGTAGTCGAGTGCGAAGGAATAGGCAATTACCATGACATTTTCATGTTCTGCCTGTTTTAGTGTCTTGGAAAAATCAGGATCCATCTCCCAGTTGGGTGAAAATACTTTAGCATCCTCTCTTGGAATCAAAAAAAGCACTGCAGATTCCATTCCCTCTTTTTTAGCTTTGATAAGTTCTTCTAAGTGTCGTTTTCCCCTGATGGTGGGTGCATCAGGAAACCGGGCTTTTCCCTCTTCTACCAGAGTGCATCCTTTCACTTCCAGGAGCAGGTCATGACCCACTTCCAGTGAATTTTTTTTACTCACCCTTTGAGACTCTTCTTTTCCTCTTTTATTTATTTTATTTAATTTATCCATTTTAGTTAAAAGAAAATCAATCCTGCTCTTCCCAAAGGTGTATTCCCTTTTTTTTACAGTGTAATCTGATAATTCATGTACACTACCTGATTCAATCAGTTCAGCTGCAAGATCACTGTGAAAACCAGAATTGATGAGCACCCAGATTCCTTCACTCCAAACTGCGATTACATCATATTTGGTTTTACGTGATTCCGGGTTCAGGGCCGGGCGCAAAAGCAGTTTCACCCCTGGGATTAGAAGTTCCTTTAATCTACCGGGGTCTCTTAAATGTGCTTTTTTGATCCCATAAGATGTTTCAAACTCTACTGTGAAACGATTGGGCCTATCTCTAAATATTCCTTCCATTAAATTTAAGATTTTCATTTTATCGCTCAACTAACAGATAAAAAAGTTTGAAATGTCCAAATCAGATAAATCAAGCCCGCTTGATCAATTTGATTTAAATTCTAATTCAATATCCATTATAATCCTTAAATTCACCATCATCCTCTTAATAACCGATTTACAGAAACTTAAATTGTCATAAAGATAGCCCATCAACCACTCGGGCAAATTCCGTGGCGTGTTCCAGTGTTTCGTTAAACGGAGCATAAGTGTAGGTTTCATAGACCATTGCAGGTGTTCCTGACTGTATAATCGGTATAGTCACGTAAGGGCCACTGGTAGGACCACCATCAAATGGAGGAACATAGAAAACAAGCCAGGGTACCTTTTGAACAATTAAATGGGCCAGAAGTAGAGATCGAGCATCATCTGAGGGTACAGATATGAAACGTGTTTCAGGATAGTCCCCTTTGGTGGAGTGCACATCAACCACCATATTATATTTTTCCTTTTTTATATCCGGTACTGCATAATCAAAAGCTAATTCTTGGCCATTGATCCTTCCCTGATTATAATCATCCCTATTTTTGGTTACAGTGATTTGATAAATATAATAACAGTGTTTTAAAGATTGATCACTTGTTATTTCAGCCATCATGGCTTGGTGGGCCTGGACTTCCATGGGATGAACCCCCACCACGTAGGCCACTTTGACGGGAGAGTTAATATTACCATAAGGTCCGTAACGAACCACAAATCCATAATCACATTCACCCAGAAATTTAACCGTAGGTATAGTATTATTAGCCACAACAGGAGTAGAATTATCAGTACTGTTAAAATTATAATTTAAAGCGTTGAAACTGGTAACTATTCCCGAAACTGTTACAATTAATATTAAAACCATTAAAAACCATTGTTCTTTACTCATACTGCCCATATCTTATCTCCGCGATGCATAATTGTAATTATCATAAATATAACTTTGTAGAAATTAACAAATCTATAGAAAACCTATAGAACTAAACCATACCCCAAATAGATCATACCCAGATTTAAGTTTATTATAGTGACATTAGTTATAATGGTTAATGTTAATGAAAACTCAATAATGATCTTATACCAAATTAACAGTTTATACCACATAATCATCTGAAAAAAATAGAGGTGAAATATCTTGCATCCCAGACCTAGCCCCATTGCCGCATCCCTTTACACTCTTCGAGATTTAAACGCCGATGTTATCATCCTCCACGGACCCCACGGTTGTTGTTTCCGTACAGGTCGTCTTCTTGAAAATGATGGAGTGAGGGTGGTGACCACTGCCATGTCTGAAAATGACTTCATATTTGGTGCATCAGCCAAACTGGAGGAAACACTACATGAAGCAGATGAACTGTTCCATCCCCAACTGGTAGGAGTGGTGGGAACCTGTGCCAGTATGATCATCGGTGAAGACATGCGAGAAGCAGTTAACAACGCAGGAATCCCTGCCAAGGTTCTGACTGTGGAGTCCCATGGTGGTTTGAGTGAAGGTGATAACACTGAAGGAGCCATTGCTGTCTTGGAAGCTGCCCAGCGTGAAGGAGTAATCACTCCTGAAGAAACTGAGAGACAGAGCAGAATGCTTAAAAAAGCTACAGAAATTGAAAAAACCAGGGGTATGGCCCAGGGAAAATACATCGCTCCATCCTACGGGGACGATAAGGAAAAAGTAGCAAGTGTACTTCTTGAGGCCTTTGAAAATGGAGATAAAATTGCATTTATACTCAACGCTAAGAAGGAAACATCGTACCTTTTTGCTGACCTTCTAAAAATACCTTTCCAGGAGATTTACCCTGAAAATAAGCCATTGATCATTGCCAACCTGGATCTGGAAACTGGCCTTCCCCGTATCCGGCAACATGCCCAGAATATCCAGGAAGAATTGAATGAAAACAGATTAGAGATCGATTTTATAACCGGAGGACTGGATGAATATCCCATAACTGGAGATAATGCAGTTGAATACCTGGAAAAAGAAGATTACGATCTGGTAGTGGTGGCTGGAGTGCCCCATGCCCTTCCCATTGAAAAATTAAACATTCAATCCATTGCCATTACTGATGGTCCCCGCCTGGTGGAGCCACTGAAAAAATTAGGATACAATTGGGTGGTTACCGAGCTGGACGCCCATGCGAAAACACTGGGAACTGATAAAATAGTTGAATCTGACTTTGGAACTGTTTTAAGGGCAAAAATTGATGAAAAATCACAACAGACCAGCCTCCCATAGGTTTACTTTCATGGATCATATCCTGTTGGTGAATTTTATATATAACTGGCTTATAATATAGGCAATAAATAAAGGGATTTATATTGAGATAATGATCGAGAAGTATTGATAACCTTCCGATGAATTTGATTAAAGATAACAGAAACTTGAGTTAAACAGATAAAAATAGTGGTGATGACTATGACCAGTACAGTAGGTATGATACTCTGCGGAGGATTTGGAAAACGATTAAGGCCCCTCACTGAAAGAGTGCCCAAGCCCCTCATTGAAATTAAGGATGATTACACCATTCTGGATAAACAGCTTTTTGACTTTAAAAATGCAGGTATTAACCAGGTTTTCCTCTTAACCGGATTTTTAAGTGACAAGATCAGGGAAAGATTCGGCGACAATTACATGGGTGTGAAAATAGAATACGTGGAAGAAGACAAACCACTGGGAACCCTTAATGCCATAAAACTTGGAATGGACGCTGTTGGTCCCGACAAACAGTGCGTTATACGTAACGGAGATGTTGTGGCTGATTTAAATATCAAGAAAATGGTTGAAAATGGTGAAAAATCAGACCACCCCTTATCACTCTTCATTACCCGTATGGTCTCCCCCTATGGTATAGTAGAGATCAGCGGAGATCGCCTGGTGTCCTTCAAAGAAAAACCAGTCCTGGATTATTATATTAACGGAGGAGTTTATTTTTCCAAGGGAGAAATTGACTTCGGTGATTTTGACATTGGTGACATAGAAAAAACTGTATTTCCAATGTACGCTAAGAATAACCAGTTAGGTTATTACCAGGAAGACGGTTTGTTCTGGATGGCAATTGACACCTCCAAAGAACTGGAGGAAATCCGTAAAGAATACAAGAACAGGGAAGATAAACCATGGGGATACGAAAAAATCCTGATAAACACTGAAAAATACTTAACCAAAGAGTTATTCATCAGGGAAGGATATCAGACCTCATACCACCACCACCCTCAAAAGGATGAAACCATGTACATCCTCAGTGGAGCAGGATACATAGAGTTTGAAGACCACAAAGAGTACTTCGGGAAAAATGACACTATCCGTATTAAACCTATGGAAAACCACACCATTGTTGCCATGGAAAACACTGTTCTCCATGAAATATCAACACCACACCCTAACGACACCGTAAGAGTCAAAGACTACTACGATGTCAGGTGATTAATTTCTTTTTTTTAAAAAAAGGAATTACAATTTAAAAAAAATACGGGTTATGCGATTAAAAATTTAATACAAATAAATTGAATTTTTCAATTTATGCATAACGTGTTTAGTACTAGCGAAAAAGTGTTTCATTACCTCTAAGATCATGATAACCATTATTGATTACGGCAGCGGGAACCTAAAAAGCATCCGGAACGGATTCCATCATGTTGGTGCGGAAGTACTGGTAACTCGGGATAAAGAAGAGTTAAAAAAGGCAGATGTGATGATTCTCCCGGGTGTAGGTGCCTTTGGAACTGCAATGGAAAACCTCAAAAAATATGAGGATATCATCCATCAGCACATCAAGGATGATAAACCCTTTCTGGGTGTCTGTTTAGGTTTGCAAGTATTGTTCAGTGAGAGTGAAGAGAGTCCCACGATCAGGGGACTGGACGTTTTTTCAGGTAAAGTGGTTCGTTTCCCAGATACCCTGCGAAACGATGGTCTTAAAATTCCCCATATGGGATGGAACAACCTAAATATTAAGCAGGATTCTCCGTTACTTGAAGGAATAGGCAGTGATTATATGTACTTTGTCCACTCTTACTATGTTCGTCCCGATAATGAGGAAGTAGTAATGGCCACTGTGGATTATGGTGTGGAAGTTCCAGCAGTGGTGTCCCAGGATAATGTATACGCCACCCAGTTTCACCCTGAAAAAAGCGGAGAAATTGGTCTGGAAATACTCAAAAACTTCCTTAGAAATGTTTTATAATTATTTTTAAATCACACATCAGTAAAGTAAGAAAAATTTAAATAATAGTAATACTATAGAAGGTGTTAGTGTGGATATAGAAGGTTTCGCCAGGCGCGCCCTGGTAGATCATGACGAAGAATCTGTACAAAAAAGTCTCCAGGAAAAGATCCTGGAATTTAAAGACATCAGCCCAGAACAGGCCAGCCTGATGGCACAGGCAGTTCTGGAAGAAGTCAAATACACCCTACAAATCGAGGACCACCCTGATGAATCCCTTAAAAAGTTGATAGAATACCCAAAATCAGGAGTAGGAATGGGCCAGATGGGTGTAGGTTCCAGGGGTGCAGGGGACTTCTTTGTACATCGTCAGATCGCAGAAATCGTTAAAAGTAGCCACACCAACGCATTCATCAACCCCACAGCTCAGGACGACGGAGGAGTGGTTAAAGCAGCTGCTGGAACTGATGAGGTGTACATCACCACAGCTGTAGATGGAATACACTCCCGTCTGAGCGAATACCCATTCCTGGGAGGTTTCCATGTGGCCAGAGCATCCATGCGGGATGTTTGTGTTATGGGTTCCCAGCCAGTGGCACTCTTAAGCGACCTTCACCTGGCAGATGATGGAGAAGTGGCTAAGCTCTTCGACTACACTGCAGGAGTATGTGCGGTTTCAGAACTCACTGGAGTACCATTAGTAGCTGGCAGTACCCTCCGTGTAGGTGGAGATATGGTCTTGGGAGACCGGTTAGTTAGTGCAGTTGGTGCGGTGGGAATATCCCCCCATCCTCCCACCGCCCGTAAACGAGCAGAACCCGGAGATGTGATCCTCCTAACTGAAGGATCAGGTGGAGGAACCATAACCACCACTGCACTCTACCACGGACTTTTCGATGTGGTGTGGGAGACCATGGACATCAGCTTCATTCAGGCATCTGAGGCCATATTAAAAGCTGGACTCCTCCCCAAAGTTCATGCCATGACCGATGTTACCAACGGAGGACTCAGGGGTGATGCCCATGAGATATCACAGACTACCGGATTGGGACTTGCATTCTGGGAAGAGGAAATCAGAAAACTGGTTAACCCCAAAGTACTGGAGATGCTGGAAAGCCTGGATATTGACCATCTGGGTGTTTCTGTTGATTCTCTCATGATCATCGCCACCGAAGATGTGGCGCACGAGGTGGAGAAGGCTGTTTCAGGTGCTGGAGTCCGGATTGGTAGAATAGGGGAAGTGGATGATACTGGAATTCCTCGTCTAATCACTGATCAGGGAGAAAAGGAACTTAAACCCCTATTCCGTGAGGCAGCGTATACCAAGATCAAAAAGATGGTTGGGGATCTGCAGCCGGAAGATTTTGACGAGATGAAGCAAAAAGTGGAAAGATCAGCACTGGAAGCTATTGCCAAGAAAGACGAAGTTGTGGCCCGGATAAAGGAAAAATATGATAATTAAATATTTGAATTGGACTAAACATTTACCATAAAATTGGAGGATGGGGTAAACGAATCTATGTGAATTCATATGGATGAAAAAGGATTTGCTTACACAATGGATGCAGTGCTAGCCCTAATACCAATTATAATCGTTCTTTTTGGGATTAGTAATTTTTCTGCATCCCCTGAATTACCCATGGAGATCCATTCATCCCAGAAAGCCCATGATACCATGGATTTAATGGTCAACTACTGTGACGGAAATGACCAGTCTGTTTTAGAACGCATTTCAAACATTCTTACCCAGGGTAATCATAGCCAAACCAGCATTGATAGCGCCGGAGAAATTGCTTCTAATTTTCTGGATAAAAACATGGCTGGAAGTGAATATCTCCTAATCGAAGAAAAACAGTTGGGTGGGAAGAAACTGGCCGGGAAAATGGAACTGAAAAATACAGATAATGTATCCACCGCCTCCCGCAACTGTGGTAACTACACTTTCCGTATTTACGTGAGATGAAACCACAAATTCTTACCTGACTCTTGAAATACTGATCCAACTCATTTAAATGAAAGATTTTATTAGCTATTATTTTTAAAGAGAATATAGCCTCTAAAACTTCTAATCTTATGATAAAAATGTGCTGGATGGACATAAATGCCCATTAATCTTCTTAATCAAAACAATTCCTCCCAAGAAAAAGTGGCCAATTTCATATCCACGGTCACTAACCCCCCATTTGTTGCAATTCCAGTTTTTCTAGTTATTAATTACGTCTTACTTTACGGAGGAGACTGGTTATGGTTTTCAGCACTGAGTATCTTTTTTGTGAGTATTTTACCCATAATTACCACTTCATTGTGGATAAAAAAGAAAAATTTAGAAGTAGACATGCCCCAAAGGCAGGATAGGATTTATCCTCTTTTATTGGTAATTGTATCATATATTACTGGTGTTGCTGTGCTTTATATCCTAGGAGCACCCCCACTCACCACGGTTTTAATGATCTGTTACCTTAACAACACTATTATCGTTCTTTTATTCAGTCTTTACTGGAAGATCAGTATACACGCCATGGGCATTGCCGGTCCAGCAACTGCAATCATCTACCTCTTTGGATGGTATGGGCTTTTATTCAGTTTACTGGTACCTCTGGTACTGTGGAGTAGATTATACCTTAAAAGACACACCCCTGCACAGTTAATTGCGGGTACAGTGCTGGGTTACTTTTTAACAGCAGTACAGATTTACCTGTTAATCTAATCTTTAAGGATTAGTATAATCTTAAGGATTAATATATTATAAGCTCGTATCTGCACATATTACATGTAAAATATAAATTAAACCCAGTTATATTCAATAAATTCAGTTATATTCAGTTATATTCAATCCAAGAGATTCAACATATATGGATGGAATTCCCATGGAATGTGAGTATTTTGAAAGGTTAAATGATCACGGCTTCGGTGAGTTACTGGCTGAAACTGAGCACTGGCTCATCATCCTGGCCCCTGATCAGAGAAACCTGGGAACTTGCGTTGTAGCCCTTAAAAGAGATGAAACAGAGCTTTCTGCTTTAAGTTGTGAAGAATGGGCTGACCTTGCACAGGTGGTTAAAAAAATGGAATCAGCAATTCGTAAGTCATTCCATGCTACCATGTTCAACTGGGGCTGTTTGATGAACTCTTCCTACCGTGAAGTTCCTCCTTGCCCCCATTTACACTGGCATTTCATCCCCCGTTACAGAGACCCGGTTGAATTTAATGGTGAAACCTTTGATGACCCCTGTTTTGGAATGAGCACCATGTATGATCGCAGAGAATCAATTCAAATTACAGATGAACTGAAAAAACATATTAAAGACAAAATTCTGGAAAATCTGGAAATTTAAATCTTTTAAAGTATAATTCATCCCCCCACTGGAATGAATAACCTTCTCATTTACATACCATAAACTGTCTTTCAAATGATCTTCAATGAAAATCTAAAACAAAACTTAAATAGATAAAAAATCAATTGAGTATAAGTTCCAACAAATGTGTTGGGAATAACAACTACTGTTTTATTATTGCCCTGATAGTGTAGTGGATATCACTTAGGATTGCGGATCCTATAACCCGGGTTCAAGTCCCGGTCAGGGCATATTTTACTACTTTTTTAATTATTTACCTCTTATTCAAAATGGATGGTATTTCTGTAAGAAATAAATGGTATTTTTCTGTAAGACTAAAATCAGTAGTCTCATAATGATCGACACATTTCCAGAAAAATGGGAAATTAATTTTGATTTTAAAATATTTTTTAAAATATCAAAAACAGTTTAAAAAAGTAAAAAAGTGATTTAATAAGGAATAATGGATTTATAATAAATCAGATACATTGCTGGCGATTTTATCTTTGCACGTAACCCATTCTCTTATCCTTATTCAAAACAATACTCTTCTTCCATTCATCCTTTGTATCCGGATAGTCTGCACGGTAGTGAGCTCCCCTGCTCTCCTCCCGTATGAGAGCAGATTTAGTAACTAATTCTGCTATTAAAACCATGTTCTCCAATTCCAGAGCATCCAGTAGGTGCTGATTATAACCACTAACATCAGGGACTATCATTCTTTCCATTTTATCTTTAATAGCAGATATTTCTTTTAATGCAGATTTAAGGCCTTTTTCCCGACGAATAATAGCCACATTATTCCACATGACTTCCTGTAACTCTTTTTTAAGTTGGAATGGATGGTAATCCCCATTTTGGAATAGTTTTCCAATTCTTTCCTCTTCTCTATCCAAAGAGGCAGATTCCAATTCAAAGTTAGATTTAAACACGTTTTTAGCAGCTGCTTCACCAGCTCGCCTACCAAAAACCTGAGTTTCAGCCAGTGCATTTCCTCCAAGACGATTAGCCCCATGAACTCCACCAGCAGCTTCACCGGCCGCATAAAGATTTGGGATGCTAGTTTCACACTGCGGGTTTATCCTGGCTCCCCCCATAAAGTGATGAGCAGTGGGTGCTACTTCCATTGGTTCTTCTCGAATATCAACTCCCACATCCTGGAATTGCAGGAGCATAGTTTCCAGTTTTTCCTCAATTACCTCTGGAGAAAGGTGAGTTACGTCCAGATAAACCCCACCATTAGGAGTACCCCTTCCTTCCATGATTTCATTGTAAATGGCACGGGCTACAACATCCCGGGTGGCCAGTTCCCCCCTGGGGTCGTAATTGGTCATGAACCGTTCTCCCTGGGAGTTTATGAGTCTTCCTCCTTCTCCACGAACAGCCTCAGTAACCAGAACCCCCCTGCGGGAATCAGGGTACAACATCCCCGTGGGGTGAAACTGCACCTGTTCCATGTCCAGAAGGTCTGCACCAGCATTCCAGCCCATTGCATAACCATCCCCTGTTTTTTGCAGGGCATTAGAGGTTACCGGGTAAATCCATCCTGCCCCTCCAGTGGTTACAATGGTTGATTTAGCCAGAAAGACCAGGAATTTTGTATCAGATAATGATATCCCACAGGCCCCTCCAATCCTGCCTTCAGCATCCTGCAAGAGTGTGGTTATCATGACTTCATCCACAGTCTGAATATCCTGACGGATAATCTCCTCTTTAAGGGCAGTCATCATCTCATGACCTGTGCGGTCCCCCTGGAAACAGGTCCGACGATAGGTCTGACCCCCAAATGGGCGCTGGTTGAGTTTTCCAGATTCTTGCCGGTCAAAGAGGGCACCGTAACTTTCCAGTTCTGTGAGTCTTTCTGGTGCTTCTTCCACCAGTATACGTGCCAGTTCAGGGTCGTTAAGGTAGCCCCCTCCTTTGAGTGTGTCCTCTAAGTGGACCTGGGTGCTGTCTGCATCATCCACATAGGCAAAAGCAGCATTGTAACCTCCCTCTGCCAGGGTGGTGCACCCTGATTTGAATGATAATCCTTTGGATACTATAATTACATCTAAACCATGCTTTTTGGCTTCTATGGCTGCTCTTGATCCGGCTCCTCCGGATCCAATGACCAATACATCAGCCTGGTAAGTCTCCCTTTCCATGGTATAAAATTGAACATGGTTTTATTTAAGTTTTTTAAGTAGAGTGGAGAGAAGTTTAAGGGTATGAACAAATATAAAAATATGGTAAAACAATTCAATATTATCTTTAACCTATAGGA
>NZ_OY762015.1:1975000-2080000 GCF_963665055.1 uncultured Methanobacterium sp. | reverse complement strand
AACTCTTTTTTATAAGTCATAAGACCGTGACATTACTGTTAATTTAAATTTTTAAAACTATTCTGGATCATAACTCATGATCATATGTCTGATCAGATTCTCTACATCTCTTACAAATTTGTCACGATCAATTCCTCTTTTTTCCAGTATTTTCCTATGGTCTGGGGGGATGTCCGACATGCTTTTAGAGATAGAAGATAATAACACTGCTGCTTCAGCGGGATCCACATCCGGACGAATTGTGCCATCGTCTATTCCGTCCTGTACGGAGTTACACATGATTGTGAACCGTTCAATACGCATCTCATGGATACTGTTAAGATATTCACTGGCACTCTGAAGTTCAGAAAGGTCAGAGTATTGTTTTTTTGATTTAAAAGATTTTTCGTCTTTAAAAGACTCTTTGTAGGCTATTTCAAATCTTCCGGACTGAAAATAATTATATATGCGAATATAGTCAGAATAATCTCTGTTAAAATTGTGGTAAGCCATTCTAAATGCTGAAACTTTATCAATCCCAGATTTAGCTTTTTTAACATCTTCCCTGATCATTGAATTTAATATCCGGGTCCCGCGCAAAACAATGGCAAAAAAAAGTTCATCCTTGTTATCAAAGTAGAGATAAAGAGTGGCTTTGCTCAGTTCAACTTCCTGAGCTATGTCATTCATGGAAACATCATCATAACCCCTGGATAAGAATAATTTCTCAGCAGCTGCGAATATGTCATTTCGTCTTTTTTCCTTCTCCCTTTCCCTCCGATCCTTAATTGACATGGTTTCAACCCCTAAACGGTGGTTATCAAATAACCCCCAGTTATTGTAAAACTATAGTCTATTAATGGTTAATACTTTCCTTTTTAATTTAATTCTAAAACTATTTATATTCAAAAAAAATTAGTTAGTTTAAAAACTTTTTCTGTCATTTTAAGGGCAAGATATAGTAAATATCAGGGCATAAATTTATAAATAGCGTTTATTTTTTATACCATCTAAAATTAGGGTAAAATAATTAAAACAGGTAATATAATCAACTTAATTTATATAATTAAAATTTTTTATTGATTTCTTTTTGAAAATATATTATTTTTAAAAATTATTAATATAAACCCAATGCTTTAGCTAAAATAAGCACAACCACCCCGATTATACCACCAAAACCGGCCACCAGCATGGTGAGTATATTTATGGGGATTTTGAAAAATGGGAGGATGTTCCAGATGAAAAGGAGTATCCATCCCAGTATCATGTGCAACAGGATGCTCAGGACAATCTTTCCCAGCTTTAATAGGATGCTGGCAAAGAATATGACCAAAACTAATAGGACTATTCCAATGATTACCAGGGTCAAGATTTCCATTAAGGGTTCCTCTTTAAATCATCTGGATAGTTTTCATTCTTTATTTTCATCCTAAGTTTTTATCCCCAAACTTTTATTTCCAGATCACTTTGTTTCATGGGCTGTGGTTTGTGATCATTTTCTACGGCAGATATCCTGATAACAGGCTGCCTGGATCCCATAGTTTTTAACCATACCAGCCATTTCTCGCTGATCCATATCCTTATCCTCAAAGGAAACAGCTTCCTCCTGGTACAGGCTGAATGGGGATTTTCTTCCCATAATACGTATATTGCCCTTGTGCAGTTTTAACCGGACAGTACCTGAGGCCCGGCCTTGCATGTTGTCAATGAGCTGATCCAGATCTTCCCGGAGGGGTTCGTGCCATAATCCGTTGTATACCAGTTCGGAATAGGTTTGTGATGCAATTTCCGAGAATTTCAACTCCTCTCTGGTTAAAACTAACTGGTCCAGGGCACGGTGAGCTGCAATTAACAGGACAGCGCCGGGTGTTTCGTAATTTTCCCTGGATTTGAGACCAATGATTCGGTCTTCCATGATATCAACCCTTCCAATTCCATGGATACCTGCGATTTCATTGGCTTTTCTGATGATATCCAGGGGTCCCATGAGCTCTCCGTTGATTTCAGTGGGAACACCTTCCTCAAATGATATCTCAATTACCTCTGCTTCATCAGGGGCATCCTCTGTGGATCTGGTCCAGTTGAAGGCCTCTTCAGGGGTTTCCACCATGGGATCCTCCAAGATGTCACCTTCTATGGAACGTCCCCATAAATTCTCGTCTATACTGTAAAGTTTATCTGAGGGGAGGGGTATTCCATGGGACTGAGCATACTTCACTTCTTCAGTCCGGGTGAGGTTCAGATCCCTTATAGGGGCGATAACATTGCAATCTGAGTGAGATCGAATTATGGACTCAAAACGGAACTGATCATTGCCTTTACCGGTACAACCATGGGCAATAGCCTTAGCATCAACCTTTTCAGCTAATTCTACAATTTTCATGGCAATTAGGGGCCGTGCCAGGGCAGTGCTTAGGGGGTAACCTTCGTAAACTGCGTTAGCTTTGATGGCTTTGAATATGAATTCACGTGCAAATTCATCTTTGGCATCTATGGTGTAGTGTTCTAAGCCCATCTCACCTGCAAGCTTAGCAGGCCGTGTGATTTCTTCTTCAGGTTGTCCAACATCCACACAGGCAGTTATAACTTTCTGGTCGTATTTTTCTTCCAGTAATTTTATGCATACTGAGGTGTCCAGCCCACCGCTGAACGCCAGAACCACTTTTTCCATTTTTAAATCTCCTTGATACTCTAATTTATTGTATCGTTATATTATTGGTATTTTGTTCAGAATAAATATTGATAAAGTTATGATGACAGGCCTATAAAAAACTTTATTGTATTATTATATAACAAATGATTTTTTTGAAATAAAATGGATTTCTTTGAAATAAATTTTTTTACTCACCTAAACCTATACAATTTTCCTTGCTGGTATGAATTTCCTTTTTTAAGTGAGGTTTTGAAATATAGTTTTGATTAAGGGATTAAATGAATGAAAATTAATGTTAACCTCTAAGTGAAGGTAATAGGATCTAGTGGTGGTAATAAGAAAAACCAAGACAAAATAATCCTTTTATGATTAAACTGCCTTGAAAACTCGTTTAACCTGTTTCCAGTAAAGATGGATGTGTAACAACGTACTGACTGCCATTATAATTGCAAATTCCGCATGCCAGAAATCTATGGTTAGATTCCAGGAAGATTGAATTCCATAATTAATGGATAATGCCAGGATAAGTCCAGTAACACCGGTTACAATGAAGCTTGCCATAAGCACGTATTTCCAGATGGCATAGTAGATACTCCTCTTCAGCCGGTCTTCTAGATACAATAAATATGTAATTAGATAGAGGATAAGAATGGTTGTGGCTATTGGTATCAGGTTATAACTTTGAGAGGGAACAGAACTGACCTGTTGAATATCAGAAAAGCTGCTATTCGTATTGTTTTTATTATTAGCACTGCTTTCGTTGGTTTGTGTTGTTATTGTACTGTTGTTTAAGGATCCTGAACTGGGAGACTCGGAATGGTCGCATATATTATTCTGGTTGGTGTCCAGGTAACGGGGGCACTGTCCCGGGTATGGATCGTTTAATAATCCGTAAGGGCAGTCATTCCAGGCATAAACTGTTATTGGTGTGAGGAGAGCAATTAAAAGAACCACATATAATTTTTTCACTTTAACCCCCTCCCAGATTTTTCATTAGTCTGGATTGATTCCGGAGAAGATTGGGCTGATTCTTCCTTAAGTTCTTCATCGGATTTCCCACCAGCCGAAGGCATCCAGTAGGAATGTATGTGGAATAATGCAATCCAGAACATTGCTATGGCAAACTGAACATGCCAGTAAAGTAGTCCCTGGCTCATGGGGAGTGCAATCCCATACTCTGCAAGGATTAAAAGTATTAAACCCGCCCCTGCAGACACAATGAAGGTTAGCAGAATAAGAATATTCCATAAACGGATGTGGGTGGCTTTTTTTATATAATTATTATGGTAAAGGAGGTAACTCCCCAAGTAGGCAACTATGAGGATGACGGATATAGGTATTAAATCGTAGGTCATGATAATCGTGCATTATGGTTCAAAATTTATTCTTACGAAATATTTACTCATTTGATGTTTTATTCTAAAGCATATTATTCTAGAATTTATAATCTAAAAAATCTACCTAATTGGAATAATTACCTCAGGATGATTTAAATTAGATAATTTAATATATCTTTGAATATTAAAGTTTTTTAAGACAAGCTTAAAGTGTCTGGTTAAGTTGGAGAAGTAACTCACAGAATTAAATCAGTGTCTACTGGTGGGAATTAATGCAAAAAAAGAGTAAATATATTCTGGTGGCAATTATCCTCCTTTCGGCTTTTCTGGTATCATACCTAGTTTACACGGTTTTCATGCAACCGGCTAAAACCGAAAATCAGTCTCGAGTGGTGTTAGGAACATATAACCTTCCTCAAGCTGAAATCACCAGTGGAATGTCTGTGGACCAGGCTATAAAAGACAGACGTTCGGTTCGAAATTTCACCACCACATCTCTTACCTTACAGGATGTTTCACAACTTTTATGGGCTGCCCAAGGAATCACTGACTCTGAAAGGAATTACCGATCTGCCCCTTCTGCGGGGCATGTTTTCCCAATGGAAGTATATCTAGTTGCAGGGAATAATGGTGTTCAGGGCCTTGAAGCAGGCATATATCAGTACAATCCTTACAATAACACTTTAGAAAAGATTGTAGATGGTGATCAAACTTACGCCCTGTCACAGGCAGCACATGGGCAAGAATGGGTTGATCAGGCACCCATAAGTTTAGTGATCACTGGAAATTACCAGAAAATGAAGGATAAGTATCCTGATGAAAATTTAAGCACACGTTTTGTGGATATTGAAGCTGGTCATATTGGGGAGAACATATATTTAGAAGCAGTTGCTCGTGGTCTGGGGGCAGTGGCCATTGGTTCTTTCTACGATGATCAGATGATAAAACTTTTAAAACTGCCTTCCAATGAAACCCCTATATACATTTATCCAGTAGGCTACTCGGCATCGTAGGTTTCATAGGTTTCATAGTATCGTAGGTTTCATAGGTAATCAATCAAAGTTATGGAGTATTATAGTGCAATAAAATGAGTGCATGGTAATTGCAAACTCCCTTATCATCCTATATTATTATTAATGGAAATCCAGGTCGTAGAATTGATGATGAAAGTATCAAATACTCGCTGTAATATTTTATTTCACGGGTCAATCAATGTTTAAATGAATAGTTTGGTGAATGGTGTGATTTAGTGCTTGGTGAGTTAGTATGGATTATGAAATTATAACTATTGCCCAAGATACTGGGGGTGACATTTCCCTTAATCCCGATTTGATGAAAGAATTGATACCAGGGAATATTGGAAAGCATTTAATTGATGCAGCTTTAAAGGGAACTCCGCTTTTAAAGTTTGGATCCGGATCTCCTCGCATACTTCTATGTGCTGGAATTCATGGAAACGAACTCCCCCCTCAAGTAGCTTTTTTTAAACTCTTGGATTACATGGAAGATAAAAAAATTAACGGAACAGTTTACACCATCCCCATTGCAATACCCTACGCCACCATGAAAAATTCACGAAGATTCCAGGGTTGGGACATGAATAGGAAGACCTTTACTGAAGGATATATTTCCAATAACATTTTAAAAACAGCCCAGAAACTGGAAATTCAGGCAGCAGCGGATTTTCACTCCACCCAGCCCCAGAGTAATCCTGGGATAGAGAGCGTTTTTTGCTCTAAAAAGCCTTGTTATAAGAGTTTTAAAATAGCAGATCATATAACCAGCCAGACATCCTCCAAGGTTATTTCCCAGGAAAAAGCCGGGACCCTATACGGTGGTGCACTGGAAGATGAATTGAATCTCAGTGGAATACCTGCGGTTACTTGTGAAGTAGTCTCTAGAAATGGAAAAGTGGATTCCGGAAGTGTTGAAAGATCTTTAATGCAGATGAAATCTTTCCTAAATTATTTCAACGTAATATAATATTTCAACAGTATATTCCAGTTCAACAGTATATTTCAACAATATTACAACATATATTTTTTACAACATTATATTTTTTCATAATATAATTTTTCAATATAATAATAATCATGATTTTTTTGATAAATATAAACTTTCATATGAAATATAAACCTTTTATAAAATTATTTCTTCTCTAGTGCTCTCGGATCAAGTATTTTTACTTTGAAATTGTTATTAGACCAATGATAATTTATTATTAGAAAAGTATTAAGCGGCCAATGCATACGTTGCCAGGATTTCTACGTTACCTTCCCATTTAATATGCAGATGTACTTGATAATCACTCTTTGAAACTGATATCATGCCTTCTTACAAAAATCACATATTATTCTCAATTATAATGATATTTCCATTCTTTCCTGATGTATACTACCTATCCCTGGCGGTTATAGGAGCTTCAGTTGTGGATCTGGACACCAGTTTCCGTTACAGAAATCTGATTATAATGGCTCTTGCAGGGGGAATACTAACATTAATCCTTCCATTATTCCAAATCACTCCATTTACAGGAATATTATTAATGAGTATAGCATTATTCTTCTTTGTTGCGCAACACAGGGGTTTTGTGCATTCTGTTCCTGGAACGGTTTTAGCGGCAGTGTGCCTGGCCCTGTTTGTAATCAGTTTTCAGAATATTTTGATGAATTTAACGCCCGATCTAAGGGTTTCTTTCCTCTTAACATCTTTAATTCTAGGAATAATAGTTTTAAACAGAGGATTGCTTATTTTATACACATTACTGGTGACTGTTGGAATATTTTTAACACCTTTGACTAGTTTTAACTTTTTTTACGTAGCAACTGCATTATTTGTAGGTTCTTTGAGTCATCTGGTCCTGGATCTCTTCACAGGTAGTGGTGTGAAACTTTTTGATCCCATATCCAAACACCGGTATGGTAAAATGACTGGATTGTTGATCATTGCCATTTGGCTGGTCAGTGTGGCAGTTCTTTATATTTATCCTGGAGAAAACTACCTGTCTTTAAACTATATTTTAACTACATTCCCCCAATTAACCGCATTTAATCCAATTAAAATTATTGATTGATTTAATAAGTTTAGAGAATTCAGTTAGAGTAATAAAAATCGTATCTAGAGATAATTGGGTAGTATAATTTAGAGTATTGTTATTCACTACATGAGTACCTGATTTCTGTGCAGTGTATTGGTATTCAAACAAATCGAGTATTTGATCTTTTCAAAAAAAATATTGAAATATAATATATTATGTAATTGAATAATAGGTCTGATTTAAGTTGAAAAATTAATTTAGTTATCTTTATATATCATCCTGTACACCGCGGTTATCAGTAATTTATTTATAAACCCCCACTACATAGAACAAAGTATGGGAGTGGACGACCAAATAATTCGAACATTTTTTAATAGTAACAGTTATGCAGCCAACACCTGCAGGCTATATAATTTAATTTTAGAAAATTACAAACAATTCCAAGGACTCAGCCTAGAAGAATTACTTAACGAAGCAGAAACTGAGGAAGACCAGGGAGTAAAAAGACGTCGCCGCCGGATCAACTTAAGAGTTTCAGACTGGAAAGCCAACCTGGAACAAGAAGGCAAATCACCCCACACAATAAGATCTTACCTAAATGCAATCATCAGTTTTTACAATTACTACGACATAATCCCTCCAAAAATTAAAAACAAACAGGGAGACATAGCCCTTGAACAAAACCAAGGTCGATTACTGAAAAAAGAAGAAATTAGGAAGATGGTCGATGCAGGAGATACTAGGAGCAGAGCCATAATTTACACATTGGCCTTAACCGGATTATCACAAGCAGAACTAAGAAAAATAACAATACAACAATTAATGCAAGCTGCCAGTGATGTTCTTGACAGACCTATTAGAACAATAGAAGATTTTTTAGACTCTGAAAATGACCTCAATAATGAAATTCTCACCATCCACATAACTCGTACAAAAGTTCATCATCGTTTTTTTACATTCATACCGCCTGAGGCAACGCGCCAAATCATAGCATACCTACGTGAAAGAGTTCACAGTAAAAATACAAAAATCAATCCTTTACCTGAAGGTGAAGTTTTTGTCATGTATGATGGTGCACCCATCACAGATCATGCTATGAGGGAAGTTATTGTTAATGCAGGAGAAAATGCCGGATTTCAAAGAAGTAAAGAAGGAGCATTTGCTTACTGGAGAGGTCATGCTCTTAGAAAATACTTTGTATCAACTATCAAAAATAAAACTGGAAACATTGAACTGGCTGAGTGGTTGATTGGTCATAAACCCAGGTACACTGATAACACTTATTGGTTTAAGGATGTTGAAGATCTGAAAAAGGATTATCTTCGTGCATTGGAATTTTTGAGCATTGATGGTGGTCGGGTTACGGACTTTGAAAGTAAGGAATATAAGGATGTTATGAAGCGCCTTGATGGTGTGGGTTGGGTGTTGGATTTGTTGGAGGAGGATGAGGAAGTTCAGGCTGTTGTTAAAAAGGCGGTGTTGAGGAGGCAGGGAAAGCCTGAGTTTTGATATCATTTGATATCAAATATGTGTAATTAATACTTTTTTTTGAAAAGGAGTCGTCAATTTCAAGTGTAAAAAAATAATAAGCCTTGGAGAATTGGTTTTGATATCAATATCATTTGATATCATCTTTTTTTTAAAGCGTGTAGAGTCGTCTATTTCAACTGTAACGGCCTATATATATATAAATATAGATTTAATATCAATATATATCAATATCAAATATAATATTCTTCCATACCTTTTTTACACTTGCAGCACTTGAAACACTTGCAACTGACCACGAGAAAAAAAGATAAATCATTATTTCTCAGATGCTCTTTTGGAATTTTAATATTTAAAATAATCGACTACTGTTTTTAAAGAAATATTCGGTGAATCTCTTTAATCTAAATAATCAAGATTTTTCTGGATCCAGTCCAGAAACGCTTCAGTCGCGGCTTTTTTCAAGTTGCCTTTGCTCGTCATCTTCCCGCCTTCTCTTTTCGAAAATTTCTTAAATGCTATATCCCTGAACTTAGCCTCATCCTGGTTGCTAATTTCAATTGGGATGTATAGTTTGCCCATCAACTCGTCCTCCAAGAATGTTACTACTTTGCACTAGTCAGTAGTATGTTGCTGGAGGTATTTAATGATAGACAGTATTTACAGTTTATCCTCAGTATACTGAGTTTACTGAGTATACTAAGTATACTAAAAATACTCAATATACTAAAGATATATATACCAATAAAAACATAATACATCTCGCAGGAAACAAACTTTTTCCTGCAACCCCCCACCCCCCAAAAAATTTGGGGATATGTCAGGGACGACCAAAATCCTATTCATTCGATAGGAGAGAATACAAATGGAAACCAAAAGGAAAAATGGCCAACCTCAGGCCAGGTTAAATGAGGAGGCAGTTGAACACCCCGGAAACACCACTATCAGTGTTTCCAGCGCCATGGCCCCAGGTGCATAACCATGGCAACCCAACCCAACACAAAAGTATCTGCAGTTCTAACACAACTAGAAAAGTTAGACCACCACGACCAACTCACACTCGTGGTAGACGGCAGATCCTACAAACTATTTTTCAAAGGAACAGAAGTCGGGGACAACTTAACCCGAACAGACCTCAGAAACATCTCCAAACAATCACTACAACAAAATATTGTTTTACAAGTTGATGTTTCACACCTAATATTCAGTCAACAGGTTAAACAAACCGACGCATACGTCAAAATAATCGACGACATAGCCCTAACATTCCTACACCTTTTACATAAAATAAAATTCCAGAAACACACCCCACTGACCACAACGCCACCAATAGCCCAGGAAGTGGATTTAAATGCACAGTAAAGAACGATGCCCCGGTTGTTACCGGACTGGTGGAGTTCATGTAACTAGTGGCACAGGCACAACTGAAACCAAACAATGCCGACATTGTGGATACACCTGGACCCGGAGTGTGATCTGATGAGTTACATTTTCAATAAAAATCACAACCGCACCCACACGCCTAATTGTCGGGCCATTAAATTGATGAACTTCACCAAGAATGCTGAAACTGTGGAAGAACCCCGTGGCCATGGCTGTGGATGGTGTGGAACAGAATCCGGTCACATAAAGTATCCTTCCAGGGATGAAAACACCGGCTTGGATCCCTATATTGGTGAACAGATCTGCCATAACCCAACGTTCAGGAATATTCTGAAAAAAAATGGTTGCGGTTGTGGATCCCACCAGGGCGATATCAGAATGCATCCTCATGCAGATGGGATCCCAGTCCCTGGAGAAACTGGTACCTGGTGGATCTATTTCCACTGCTACAAATGTGGCCATGACACCAGCCTGTCCAAGGTTTCATTAAAAACTGTTGAAGATGCAATGGCCAAGGAGGCTGACTGATGGATTATTATAAAGTCGATGATGTCTCCAGGGTGCAGGCTGTATTGGCCTCCAGGGAAGGTGAGCATCAGATCATTAAGATCCTTGATGTGACTCATGATGTGAATTGTCCTGAGAATATTGTAAACTTCCCAGAATTCCCTGATGTTGAAGTTCGAGCGGGGACCCGGATTTATCAAAAATTTCAGGATGGCCGTATATTCGAAATCTGCGTGTTAAGAGGGTGATAGTTATGGGAATTCGTGAAGTTGATATTAAAAGGGATGAGGGTCAGGTGGCCAAAATTATCATGGAAAACCTGGACGTGGCCATGGCCATCAGGAAATCTAGGAACCAGGATCGTGTCTGTCCTGGCATCGCGAAGGTTGGTATTTTCATGGAGGGCTCCTGATGTCTGAAAATAAAACAATGAGTAACGCATGTTTGAAATGCAAATATCGTGGAACCGTGCCAAACAGCAGACATTCCAGCTGCGAACATCCTGACGTCCTTCACATGGATTGTAACACTTACCGAACAGTTATCAGACGATTAGCTGCTGAAGAGGAAGTGATTAGAATCACTGGATCTATGGGCGTTCACTTCGATGAGCAAGGAATTCAAGGAGGATGGGCTTTATGGCCTTTTAACTTTGATCCTATCTGGTTAATTGAATGCACAGGTTTTGAGGAGGCACAGTAAACATGCCAATGATTCATGAAGAGTTCACCGAGGGCATTGGGCGAATGGCTGAACAGGAATGTCAAAGAACCCGCAGGGAAATGGGATTACCTGCACAACCCAGTAAGGCCACTCTTTTTATTGGTTGTGGGAATGAACCCTGCCGGGAAAAGTGTCCATTTAAGGGAGCTGGTTATGATGAGTAAACGCAGCTTAAAAAAGAAAGAAGAGGCCCCTTACAGAGAGTTCGTGGACTCTTTACCTCTTCTTGGCTTTTGTATTGCAATCATCATAATTTTAGTTTGTTTGATTATTGCAGGAATCATGATGCAGGCCCCTGTGACTCAGGGACATGAACTTGGATGGGTATAAGAGGTGTGGAAATGGCATTAAATCAGGCACAGAAAAACAAAATCAAAGAGATTAAAGCTCAATTTGAACGTGAGGGGATGAAAGAAGTGCACGGTAATGATGGCGTGTGGAGGCCTAAAATCTTTGGAGAGGTTCTCCGAGGAATTTTTTTAAGAATGGAACCAGATTCCGATAATTGGGGTAGAAATAAGTATTTCTTTGACGATAAAGGCCAAACCAAAGACCAAGATGGCGAGCCAATCGCTCTGAAAGGGGAAATCGGTGTTTTTGGCAGTGTGGTTTTTGATGATAAAATGCGAAAAATCCCCGTAGGAGCAGAAGTAGGAATTATTTATTGTGGAGAACAGGCCAATCCAGGGAAAAAATCAGCAACTAAACTTTTCTCAATCATGAGCAAACGCACCACATCTCAAACCGTATCCGAAGAAAACAGCACGAACACTATGAAAAAAACAGAGTACCCTGCTGCTGAAGAATTAATCAAAGATTGTAAAACTTTACTAGCCGATGAAGGGAATAAAAACCCCACACCTAACGATATAGTGAATTATGCTACTAAATTAACCAATGAAAGCCCAGAACAGGACACTCAAACATTGAATGAGGTAAAAATCCTCATGGCTGAGGAAGTTAAATCTCAGAAAAAGAAGGAGGCCTAAAAGGTGCATAGTCGGAAGATATCAACCAAAGAGGGAATTCATCAGGCATTTGAAGATATACTCCTTGCACGTGGTCCGCAGACGTGTAACCGGTTAGTTGATATTATTCATGATGAATATCGGATTACCCGGGTTAATGTGCATAAGGACCGTGCAGCTCAGTATCTGATTCAAAACCCGAATATTGTTATATTGGGTGATGTGAGGCAGGAGGGTAAGGTGCATGTTTATGGCCTTCGTGATGTTGAATATCCTGAATACCAGGACCAGGTGGCTCAGGCTGCAGTAGTATAAAAAAAGTTTTTTTAAGGAGAGGAAATTATGTCAGGGACGACCAAACCCATGGAAGAGAGTGATGTAGACCGTTTAATAGAAAACACCCTTGATGATTGGCATCATCTTAAAAATCACCTTAAAGGTGAGGGGGTGGGGAAATGAAAGCTCAAATAGAGGTCATAGAGCTGAAAGAGGAACCTGTTTTTTCTATTCCTGTTGAAGTTGATTCTATTATGGATGAGGTGGCCAGGATTACCAGCCACCTGGACCCGGAACGCAGATATAAAATTGTAGTGAAATCCGACATGGATCCTTTAGATCCTAGTTGCATTTGTCAGGAGATATGGGATCGAATAGCTCAACGAAATCAGGTTAATCATGTCAAATTGATGGCAGACCTGCTCTGTGAGTATAAATATTCTAATTCTTGTTCGGGGGGATTGAAATAGATCTCCTACTTTTTTTAGAAGTGAAACAGTCCATCCGTGGGAGTATGGAAAATGACCAAGTCAAAATCCCCTAACAAAGGACTACCCACCTACCTACCCGAATACCAGCACAAATACCTCGATATGGAATGCCATAAACTCGGAATCAAAAAAACAGAATACATACGCCGCCTTCTCGATGAAAAAATAAAAGAAGAATTCCCAGTTTTCGAACACGAACGCAGACGCGAACTACTCACAAAAGAACTGGAAGTTGTTGAATTACTCATCAACGAATCCGAGCAGATGGAAAACCACGCCCAATGGGTTAAAAAAGAGTTGGAACGGATTGTCCCGAACCTGGCTAAAGGTAACGAGCCCACAGCGGAGCTGGCCAAATACGTGAGTAGTAAATTAGGATTGGCATGGCCTGATTTTTGGTGTGTGGTTGAACAGTACAGGGAAACTGGAAAAGTGGAGGTATGAGAGTTATGGAAGTAGTTTTATGCATGGTAAAAAGTGAAGATTTTCATGAAATAAACGTTGATGGGCGGACTATTCCCATAAGGTATATTCCTGGAGGGGTCTGTGGATTGGAGATGTGCCTTAATGTGGAGAATAAGTCTTTTGAGGAATTCAAGGAGTTCATGAAAAATATCATGGAAGAGGCATTAATCCCGTCTTTATGGAAATGTGTCAAAGGGAAGGATGGAAATGGCAGTTGAAGTTAGTGTCAGGATTCATAAAGAGCCAGTAGTTCAACCTGGTGCATTAAGGAAAAGTAGGGGTAACAATCTTCCGGATGGGCTTTACAGGATTATGGGGCATACTTTGTGTCCTTGGTGCCGGAACCATTATCCTATCAAGGATGATCCTGCAGGTGGTTGTCAGGAGGAAGTGGCTGTATATGCTCATTTTGAGGATTCAATCCATGGTCCTATTGATGCTGAAGATTTCCTTGTTGGTCGCCTTCCAGTTAAAGAACTGGTAAAAGGTAGACCTGTCTGTAATTGCCCTAAATATGATTTCAACCCGGAGGCCACAATATGAAGGTAGATATTGGGTTAGATAAGGCATTAGATTATTGTTTAAAAACATTCGGCAAAGAAGCGCAGCTTATCAAAGCAATTGAAGAACTAAGTGAATTGATTCAAATTTTAGCAGTAGATTTACTTCAAGAATCTTCGATTGATCGTGAAGAGAAGATTGCTAAGGAACTTGCCGATGTGAAGATAATGGTCCAACAATTAGATCTGGTCTATCCTTATCTTAATGAAGAAATGTACAATAAAAAACGCCTTGAACTTATTTTAAAGACTAAAAGCAAGATTCCTTGGAGGTGTTCTGATGATGGTGATTGAACATGCGCCAGCTTGCCCTGAATGTGGCGGGCCATTGTACTGGTGGCCAGGTTCCCAAAAACTACTCTATAACTCCTCGTATGGTGGATGTGGCCATGTCAAAGATACCATAATCTGCGGGGGCCGATTACTATGAAAATTAAAAAATTAATCAGGAAGGCACTGGTTAAGGGCCTTATTGATTGGAGGAGAGGAGATTTCTGGATCTCATTCCACCTCCTTGATTTAATCAATGTTTGGAAAAGGGCGGGAGTGAACTGGAAAGTAAAACTCGCACCTAAAAACCAGCAAGGTGGCCAGTATTGGTTTCATTGGTGGACACCGGTGTGGCATGATGAACGTGGCCCTTACATCACAATGGGCATCCACAGGTTAAGATTCTACAGGGGGTATTAGGTTTGAATGGAAATTTCATAAAATATATCCGAATGTGTGTTGCTGCTAATGGAAAGCTTAAAAAGTTCTTCAAGGCCAAACCAGGGGATAGATACATAATCCCAGCAGATTATGAGAATGGAATATATAATTTAAGATACATTACTGGCAGGGTTACACCTTCAAGTGCTTATTATATCCCCTACCAGGAAGATTTCATTGATTTTTATACAGACCGAGAGGTTGAATGTGAAATTGATGTAATCGAAGAAATAATTAGATGGGTTAAAACAACTATTAGAACTCCAACATTCAGGTTTGGTTCATTAGAAATGATTTATCTGGCCTTTTTAATGTATAAAGTTTTTTTAATGGAGTGGAATGGAAAATCATGGGAGGCGGTGATGTATGAAAGTTATTCGGTTCGCTGAGGATTTCCCAAAACTCAAGGACGACTTTTTCACGACTATACGCAGCTACCAAAAAGAAGACCCTAAACTGGCTGAAACATACCTGGTTAAAACTCCAACTGAAGAATTCAAGGCCATGCTAGCTGATAAAAAATTCTGTCCTATCTATGAGATCCCCACGGACATCCTCACCCATGATACAGCCACGGATTCCCGGGCTGAAGCACTTGAAAAGCTCCAAGAATTCTATCCTTACCTTAAAGAAGATGACTATGTGCGTTTGTTTTATTTTGCCAGACTCAAACCACCACACCATTATCAAGGCTGGTTCTGGTGTGTGAAATGCGGTGTTCCTTTCAGACCAGGTAAAGGTGATCATATGCACATGAGCTTTGCCGGACATCCTGGCAGGGGAACTTGCAGGTTCTGCGCAGCTGAAGAGGAGGATGAATAATGAAGAAAATTGTCTATAAATATCCTCTTAGAAGTGTTTTGAACGATATTTCAATGCCCAAAGATGCCCAGATCATATTGGTGGGTGAGCAGTATGGGTTACCCTGTATTTGGGCTGAAGTTGTTCTTCCGAATAAAGAAACTGAATATGAAACCCGTGTTTTTGAGGTGGTGGGAACTGGTAAAGTCGTGGCTCATAACTACCTGCACCGGGGGAGTTATGTGGACGATACGCCTAAGGGCAAGGCTTATGTTTTCCATGTTTATGAGGTGATTCAATGAAGGAATTGTCAGAAAAGGGGAAAAATAAGGATATTTCGGAACCTATGCCTACAGAAGATAAAAAATTATTTTCCGCCCGGGACGTGGCCAATTCCTATGTGGAAGGTTTCAAAGATGGTTATATCCAGGCCAGACAGGACTTAATGGAAAATCAACACCATGGCCCTGATGAATCACCAGAGGTGGGTTAAATGTCTGAATCATTCGAAGATTACCTATGTGAACAGGCTTATTTAGCTCATAAATACCACGAAAAACCCCAAGTGGATGGTGATGACTAATGGATGATTGTAAGCTTGAAAACTGCAAGTTTGATAAACCCCACCCTCATTGCCAAAGATGTTTCCCAGTCAGAGCTCACTGCCGAACCTGTGGGAAAACTTTCGACTTCCTCCCTGGAGATCCTAACCGTGGAGATATTTATGTTCGTGACAGTCCTCCAAGTGAATGGTATTGTCATTACTGTCAGGCTAAACAGATGGGGGTACTGGATAAACGGATTGAAATCCAGAAACAAACCACTCTGGAGGGATTATTCGATGCCTGAGTGTATTCATTGTAATGTGCATTTTCAATCATGCTGTGGCTGCAATCCAGAATGCAGATTTAATGAAAAAGAAAAAGCAGGAGGATACTCTGGTTATGATGTTGATGATAGTCACAGGCGCTGCCAGGGACTACATGAACAGATCCAGAAAATTCTCAAAAAAAGGTTACAGCTAAATCATGAGGATATAACTCGAATCGGGATTTCCTATGTTTTGAGTGATATTAAATTTGTTGAAGGTAAGGGAATTGAAATTGTCACAGACGGTTCTCAGAATTGGCTGCAAATAATGGTTGAAATTAAAGAAAATGCGTTCATCATGGGAAGTTTAGACCGAAGCTGTGATGGTGAAATCAAACCATGTCACTTTGATCTGGGGTCATTCTGGATTGGTAGAACTCGTTATGATATTTCCAGGGAGGTGGTTTGATGGAGACTTTTGATTTTAATCAGGGATGGCCCTGCTTCCAGAACATGCCTCTTGAAGAGGCAGAAATTAAAGAAGTAAATGACAGTATCCTTGAAATGCGGCCCAGTTTGTATATTATGCAAAGAATCCAGAAGTGGACTGAGAAATTTTTTCAGCCCAGTATAGCTGATTATGGGGATGGTGAAAAATTATTAAAGAAACTTAATGAATGGGAGGTTCAGACTAACTTTGGTCATGAAGGTTTTGAGAGATTGTATTGTTCAGAACCTTTTGAACAAAAAAAGAACATGCCGAGAAAGTGAAGAGGAATGGAAGCCGGTGTGGGGGCTTTTTCCTCTTCACGTTATGTCAGGGACGACCAAATCCATTCGATAAGGCGGAGAGATATTTAAAAAAAGTTCATGGTCAGTTGACCTTTCCACACCGGACATTCCAGTTACTATTTTTTCATTTCATAAATATAAATACCTTCCCCTTATAATATTATGAATAAGGGACGACCAATCCTTAATATTTCTCAGGCTGGAGGGTACAATTATTCTGAAGATCTGCGACTGGTGCAAAACTCCTATAACTAATCCAAGTCATGGAAACCAAAGATTCCACCGCAAAGGTCAAGGCCCCAATGGCCAAGACTGTTACCTGGAACATCGTAGGGATTATAAACGTCGGAAAGAGCAAGAACGATACCACAAGTATAAAAATGTTACCCGGGAGGGGAATCTAGGCACAGGATTCCTCTCCAATCACCCCCATTCTAATTTTAAAATAGAAGCACGTGAAATCTTCAAAGAAATGCGAAGACTTCGATTACCACATAACCCTCACCATGGAAAATTAGTGTCCAGAGTTAATAGTGAGGGGCGGTAAAACTTGGCCACTACAACATCCACTCCCACACCGGATTCCTGTAGTGGTCGCCCTCCTAAAAATCATAGACGGAAAAGAGTTTTATTTCAGTATACTTGCCGGTCATGTTCAACCATAATTGATCAACTCTCCTCTGCCTGGTTTCCAACTGTTTTATTGGCCCGGGCAGAGGCTAAACTCACTGTCATCAACTGCCATGATGTCGCCATTTTTTCCAAAAAAGGACATGGATTATATCGTGCCTGTAGCACTTGTGGCGAGCAGGAAGATATAATCCGGCATTGTCCTGAGTGTAAGAGTATTGACATTGTGGAGGATCCTAAAACAGATACCACTACCTGTCGATCTTGTGGTTTGGTATTGCTTGGACCACCACCACTTTTTGCTGGAGGTTATCCTGTACAGTATGGTTGGGGTGGTGCAACTCTTGATACTTCAACCAGATAAGAGATCTAATTTATTATTTTAACATTTAAAGGATGATTCAAATGTTAATCTTCAAATCAGAAGATACTAATTTGGAGATCATACTTGACAATCCCCTACTAAAAAACATCCTAGAAGAATGTTCTAAATTTAAAGACCTGGAAACAGGTGGAATTCTCATAGGTGCTTATTTTGATAATCGGGCCATAGTGTCCGAAATAATTGGCCCACCAGCTGACAGTATACATGAACCTTGTGATTTTTATAGAGGCACAGCTGGATTGAATGAACTTTTAGATGAGAAATGGAAACAGGGCGAATTTTTAGTTGGTGAATGGCATTACCATCCCAACAACAGTCCAGAACCAAGCCCAATAGATGATGCTACTATGCACGAATTTTCTCAGGATGAAAAACTCAACTGTCATGAAATTATCCAAATCATTGCAGGTGGAAATGAGTCCATGGGATGGGAGTTCAGTGTTCACCTTTACATGAATAATCAAAAATTCAAATTCAAACAACAGAATTGAAGGATTGATATAAATGAATAAAGACCTATTGGGCGTGGGAATCATCCTATTAAGTATACTTTTATTTTTCTTTTATGTAGCCTACAACTTGACTTTTTATTAATTTGTTCAATGTCCTTGGCCAATGCAACGCTACAGCTGCACCCCCAAGAGCTGGTGGCACTGAACATTATCATAACTTTATAGTTAATTCTCATTTTTTAATGAACAAAAAAAATAAGGAGATGAAAATACATGGAAATAAACACCACAAAATTATTAGATGGCCTGACCACCATTCTTTTAGCTCTCCCAGCCATAATCCTGATATTCTCAGGATCAATACAGGCATACGCACCACCAGGATATTTAATCATATTAATGGTACTACTTGCATTTGTATCACAACTGGCCGCAGGTGAACGTTCAAGATTCGCAGTTGAAAATATTAAAAAATGGAAATACTTCGATTACCTCACCACCATATTCCTAGCAGCTTTCCCAATTGTACTACAATATCAAGATCAAATCCTCAGCCAAGTTCCTGTTGAATACAAAATATTTGTTTTAATACTCCTAGCAGGACTCTCACAATACGCTAGCAACCTAAGAGTTCAAAAAACAGAACCCATGGCTGCATCTCTCAAACCTTCAACAATTAATACAAACGCCACAATAACCCCCGACCCTGATGAGGAAATGATCACAGCTGAAGGTATTGTTGAGGACGAACCTGGAAAGGAATCATAAAACTAAGGGGTGGACCACCTATGGAAATCAACAAACCCCACATTTCTTTTTCTTTTTTCAAAAACCCACCATCATTCATCAAAGATCCATACTTCAAAGTAATGATGGTATCAGGACTCATCAAATCAACAGTTGGAACATTCCTCATAACAATCGGAGGAAGCATCCTAGTATACAGCTGGGTACAACCAGGAACTTACATCTGGCATGCCCCATACACAGCAATCGCACTCATCCTCATAGGAGTAATCATTTATTTCATCGGCGACCTGTACAAAGTGATTAAACAACGCGAAGAAAACAAAAAAAGAGCAGAAGAACAACAAGAACAATTCCTAAAAACCATGGAAATCGTCTCAGAACTAGAAGAACTACTCTGCAGAGACATTATACAAATACGTGGCGGATGCGACCAAGGCCCCTGCAAAAACGGTGAATACTGCCATGAGAATCTACCTGAATTGTACACTGACATCACCCACCAAACACCAGCAGCCGTGATTGTTAAAAAAGCAATCTTAGTCATTGAAAACAAAAAAGAACAACCCACAGACGGTCGAATATTATTGGAATTAATACGGCTTAATCGAGATGGAGTAATCAACAAATATCAACTCAGAAAAGCTGCAGAAATATGAATCATAATTTATTTTATTTTGACATTTCTTGACAATAAATTGACATTTCTTTACAGATTCTAAGTGTGATTAAAATGGGCCGTCCTAACGCTGTGGAATCATCACCTTACAGAAAAGAAATTGAGGAAATGATCAAGGAAGGCAAGCCAGATACAGATATTGCTAACTGGCTTAAAAAGAAAGAAGCCCCTATATCCCGACAGACAATTAACAATTACAAAAACAAAAAATTCAATATTACACTGGCTGCTAGAAAAAAATATCAGGAAAAAAAGAGCAAGGAACGCCTTGATGGTGCGGCTGATGAACAGGTCAGGGATATTGAAAAAATTGATGAAGACTGTGACTTGATTGACACTTTCATTAATGAAATTGATCCCAGCATCATTGAAGATATGAATGAGAAAGATGTGGCCAGGTTACTCAATAATCTTCTGAAAACTAAGGATCAGAAACTCCGTACCAAGTATCAGATTTTGGGAATTATCAAGGAAACTTCTGACGTGACCGTTAGGGGCAAGGTTGAACACAGAATAAAGGCGGTCTTGCCTGATGGCGTCGATGAAAAGGTCGTTGAAGAGTTTGGATTGTTCCTCGCTAAGCGGGGAGCAATTGGATCTGCTGAAGACTCTGCATCCGAAGACGATCGGTAAGTATAGTATTCCTTTTTTTGCTAATTATTATCTTGATATGGATGTTCCGGACCATCAGGTTCGATGGTTTGACCGGATTGGTCAGTTCAGGTTTAACTGGCTTATTAGTCCCCGAGGTCATGGTAAAACCTGGACGATTCCCAGGGTTTACGCTGAACACAGCACTCTTTACACTCCTAACTTTAATGTACTTCTGCTGGCCAAGACTGCCACACAGGGTTTGAAAAACCTTGAACTTGTTGATGCGGATCTTCAAAATAATGATAAACTCTTAACTGACTTTGAATATGAACTTTCAACTTATCATCGTAGAAATGACCAGATTTGGTACAATCGGGAGAAAGTACAAAGAGATGCCACAATCGAATCTGCTGGCCTCCTCGGTGCGATCACAGGTGGTCACTTCCACCTACTATTACCGGATGACCTGATAGACGATGCCAACAGCCGGACGGATCAGTCCAGACAGGCACCCCTTGATTGGTTTAATGGTACAGTGATACCTCTCCTGGAACCTGGGGGTCGAGTTATCGGAACCGGGACCCGGAAGCATTATGATGATATGTACCAGAAACTTATCGATAACCGTTCTTGGCATGTTATAGAAGAAAAAGCAATACTTCAGTGGCCTAAAAAGTGGGAGTTCATTTATGAGGTTATCGATGGGAAACGGGTCACAACTGGCGTTAAAAATATTATTGGAAATTATAAAGTATTATGGCCCAAGAAATGGCCCATTGAAGAGTTACTTTTAGAATTAGATGTGATGGGTCCCATTTACTTTAATAGGGAATATCAGAATGACCCTTCGGGTTTGAAGGGCCGGATCCTCAAAGAAGCATGGCTTAGATACTATGAACCCATCGTCCAGGAAGATGGTGAAAGTTACCAATCTTACATCCGCCGAGTTAAGAGTTGGCTTGGACGGTTTAGAATTTATATGAGTGTGGACGTGGCCAGTGAGGCCAAAGAAACCGCAGACTTTACTGTTATCACTGTTTTTGGTATAGATGCTAAGGAAGATTTTTATGTGATTGACTGGATCCGGGACCAGATCGAGTTCCCGGAACAGGTGAACCTGATTGTGGAGACTGCCAAGAAGTACAACCCATTACAGATTGGAATAGAAAGCACAGGTTATCAGCGAGTCCTGGGCCAACACCTCATAAGCACGAACTTCCTGCCCATTGTACCAGTTGAAACCGGGATCCTTGATAAAAACACGAGGATCATCAACAGCTCAGTACATTACTACAATGGTAAAGTATATCTCCCCACATTCCACCCACAATTACGCCCATTCATAACAGAATACAGTGCATTCCCTTCTGGAGCTACCAAGGACATGTTAGACAGTATGGATATTGGATTTAGATTCTCACAATACAGGACCGGTGACGCATACAGCCAGTCCGAGAAAAAATACGAAGATAGTTACCCCGATGATTTTGAGGAGGATGAATATGGCATTTAATCCCGTTGAATACTTCAACTTAAACCAAAAACCCATGCTTGAAATCAGGGCAGGTGCACCTCGGAACCTAGGAGGAGAACTCAGCCGCCGCCGACAGGACTACACCTGGATGAAAGCCATGTTCGGAGGAGAATATAACCCTGATAAACTCACCTACCGGGATTATAACAACATGATCCTGGACCCTCAGGTAAAGAGCAGCCTCCTCTTCATCACTTATGCAATGTTAAGGCAGCGGTGGACAGTTACCCCTGCCAGTGATGATAAAAAGGATAAAGAAGTCGCGGACTTTGTCACCAAAGCATACAAAAACATGCAGATCATCCCCATGAGGCAGGTTCTGAAAGACACCTTCAGTGACATGAAATATGGGTATAGTGTAGCTGAGACGGTGTGGCATGTTAAAGATGTTAGCACGCCCCGTGTAATGCCATATAAAATTAAACCATTAGCTATTGACACTATCGAGAACTGCTTCGTATACACTCCAACTGGAGAGGTGGAATCAATCATCCAGAACGTAGGGGATGGAAATCCAATCACAATACCTGCAGAGAAATGTCTGATAAGCACTTTCAATGAGGAAATGGGTAACAAATACGGAAGCCCACTACTCAAAGAAGTGAATAACAATGTTTTCATGAAAAAGCAGATCCTGAAGTGGTGGGCAGTTTTCCTGCAGAAACATGAAAGTCCTAACCTAGCTGGTTTTTACAGTGCTAAAGGAAACCAAGCAGATATGCAGAAAATGTTAAACGGTTTCTATGAAGGCCGTATGAATGCGGTCTTCCCAGAAGGGGACCAGGTCCAGGTCATAGAATCAACACACCACGGTGAAGGATTCCTCACAGCCCTCCATTATCATGACATGATCATCCAACGAAACTTCCTCATAGGCACCCTACTTTTTGGCCAGCAGGAAGCCAGTGGATCCTACTCACAATCACAAACTCATCTCGACACTGCAATGATCTTCCTTGATGGATCCCTGGCAGACCATGCCATACCCTGGCAGATGAAAACTCAGCAGATGGTGGATTATAACTTCGGTGTTGAAGAATATCCCCAATTTGCTTTTGAACCATTCCGACGCAGGGACGTGGTGGCGGTGTTAAATGCCATTCAGCCTTATGCTGAGAAATTCATGTTATCCAAGAGTGTGACTCAGCAGGTTCTTGAAGAGGCCCTGGAGGAGATGGGTTTTGATATTTTATTTGAAGGTGTTGATGAAGAGGCTTTGGAGAGTGAACCTGATACAGAGCCTGCACCGTTACCTGATGGTTTCCAGGGAATGGAGAATGAGATCCAACAGGTGGAAGATGGATTCCCACAGTTATAACACTTATTTCTAGACCTATTTTTAACCTAAATTTTTATCCGATTAGCATGTCCGATGCAATGACTCTCCGCAACATCAACGAAATGAAAAGGTTGATGGCTAATATTAGGGGAGATATCCAAACAACTGGTACACGTGCCAAGGGAATGCAAGAATTCGTGGAAAGCATCGGAGTATACACAAATGTCAACCCCTTGACCAGTACCAAACACCTCGAACAAACACAGAAAGTAGTATCAGGGATCACTGAAGCATTCGATGCAGGTTACAAAGGCCAGGGCATAGGTGGCCATAGGGCCGTATACAGAGAAATCAGCCAGAAATACACAATGGGCTACGTCACCCGTATGGGTGATGATCTCAAAGATGAACTTAGAAACATCCTAGCAAAAAACATGGATAAAGGCCTGGGCTGGGAAGAAACAGCCAAAGACATGGTCAACAATGTCGATGGCATGACCAAGAAAAGAGCCATCACCATAGCCAGAACTGAAAGTGTCCGAGCCAAAAACCTAGGCCAATGGGCAGAACATAAAGAGATGGGATACAAGTACTTTGAAGTACTTCCACATAGCACTGCCTGTAAAAAGTGTAAAAAAGCCTATATAGGGGTGGTCTTCCCAATGACTGGGAAGTTCACTGTAATGCTCCCACCCCTTCATCCCAGATGCCGTTGTGCTGCCCGGTTCTACAAAGAAGTGCCAGCAGGTTATAAAGTGGTTAGACAGGTTCCTGAGGAGTACCTGCCTGGATCTCCCAAACCTAAACCCAAACCTGAAACTCCTGAAATGCCAAGTGCAGAAAGAATTCGCCAAGCAGCCCAAGCAGCTGCCGAAGACTTGAAAAAAGCTAAAGAAGCAGAAAAAAAGAGGTTAAAAGTAACAGATGATGATCTGGCCACAAAATTTCCCCTATATTATACAGATAAACAGAAATTAGCAGCTGTAAAAAACTGGAATAAATATCCAGAAGATGTTAAGAAAGCAGCAATTGATAATGATATGTGGGTTATGAAGGTAGGAAGAGAACAATATTATAACTTTTTTGATAGGATGGGAAAGACAGAGGTGAAATGGCATCAAAATGCAAAATCCGAGAGCATGATAAAATATAATGTTGAATTAACTGATTTGATGAAGGAATATATGAAAACACCACTAGCATTGAGAAAAAGCACTAAAAGAATTAAAATAACTAAAGGAAGGAATGATGGAACCTTAGGGTTTGGCAAATATAGTGATAGAACGGTTGAGTTATTCACAAACAACAATGCATTATTTTACAGAGGAGCTGGGTCTTCACAGGATAAATCATGGAGAGTAGTATTAGACCATGAAATGGGTCATTGTTTTGATTATCATTTATTGGATAAGGCGGGAGGAGGATTCGAGTTAGTAAGACAGCACAAATATTTTTCATCATTAGTAGATAATGATTATTTCAAAGCCGTTCAGAAAGATGTTCAATACTTAAAGGATCATTATAGTGGTCAGAATATAGATCTACGCTGGGGTGATCGTTCATTTTTCCATGAGCTGAAACCAAAAATTACTGATCAAGTTCCTGAAAGTCTTAACACTCTGGAAGATCTTCAAATTATCAGAAAATATGCAGTTTCAGGTTATGCAAAAAACAGTGTGGGTAATTCTTATTTGACAGAGAATTTTGCCGATTCAATGGCATTTGCCCTTAATAATCCTTTAAAATTTAAAACTTATTTCCCTAACCAGTTTAAAATGATTCAAGAATATATAAAACAATATGAAGGGATGATTGCCAGGGAATCATTCTCATCAAATTAAGTTATGGAACAGTCACAAAGTTTTAATTAATATTATAAAGAAAGGTTATATTATGGTTGAAAAAGTTGGTATTCCTCAGGTTACAGTTGAAGAATTACTGCCTGAGAAATTTCATGACAAAGTATCTCAGGAATCATTAAAGATTAAGGTTCCATTATCTGCATTTCAGCAGGTTAAAGTAGAGGTATCTGATAAAATTCATTTGTTTAATTCTGAAAAGTCTGATGAATTAATTTTCGACCCGTATCCTGAAGAGGATGTTATTTTACAGCATAAAACTTATATGGATGGCCCTGGAACTTACAGTGGAGGATTTATCGAATATTATAAGGATGGATCTGTAAGTTATGGTCAATTTACAATGGATTAATTTTTAATCAATTTTACTCATTTTTGAATTATTTAGTTAGGATCTCATCTTTTTCTAGTGTAAATTATGTTATTTTAATGAATTCTTAGAGATAGCCCTAATTTTTAGTTACTTAAGGTTTTTTTTATTTTAATTACTGAATAACGTGGTGATTCAAATTGTAAATCAAAACAACCCTAGCCCTGGCGCTAAAGGAACAATCTGGAAACCCGGAACTCATAGCGTTTTTGTTGATGGTAAACCCACTCGGGTATTCGCATCAAAAGAAACCATCCCAGAAACCTACGAAACCTGGAAACGGACCATCGATGAAGGAGGCGGCATCACCCTGGGGATCGATCATATTCCTGAAGAGTTGATTAAGCAATTTCCAATTCTTAAGAAACTTGATCCCCTGAACGTGGGTCGGATCCTGGAGATCCAAACTGACGGGACGCACATCTACGCGACCCGATCTGAACACACAAACCCCCTGGTTGCAGAGTTGCACGCCCGGGGTGAGCTGCCAATGTATAGTGTGGTGGCTCCTTTTACTGCGAAACCCTGCCCAACTGGAAAGGCCGACCTGGTTCTCAACCGGTTCACAGGGATAAAACGAACTGATTATGTCGAGGAAGGTGGCTGCCGTGACTGTAAAGTCGGAGCTGTCCCTGAGGACATGGTTATTACTGCAAAATTAAGCATGGAGGATAGTACTATGGCTGGAGAAAATGAAGGAAACGAAGGAAACAATGCCACTGGTGAAGGTGCAGGTGAAGGAAACCAGGCACAGGGCCAGGGTGAAGGAAACAACTCTGGAAATGAAGGAAACCAGCAGCAGGCCCAGGGGACTGGGGCCGGTGCAGGATCTGGTGAAGGTGAGGGTGGTGGCCAAGAAGGAAACCAAGAAGGAGGAGAATCACAGGAAGAATTCCCTGGAGCTGCCCGTCTAGAAGTATTAGAAAAAGGAATGGCCACAATCACCAGCACTTTAAAAGATTTTGGTGAATTCATGCAATCTTTCAAAGAAAAAGGAATCGAAGCCAGCCTTCCCAAAGAATACAAAGAACGCCTGGATAAAATCCCAGAACTAGAAATGGAAGCTAAAAAAGCACCAATCGCCGCGGCTGTCGATAAAGCTATTGAGGCAGGAAAAGTCATCCCAGTAGACCGGGAAATGATGATAACCGCTGCCTTAGCAGATAAGGACCATGACCTTGCCAAGTTCAAAACCATGCTAGCCAACAGACCCGAAATTGTGGACACTTCAGAGAGAAGTACTAATGGTGGCGGTGGGAATTCTGAAGAGGCTCTGGATATGGATTCATTCAGAAAATCCAGAAAAAAGGAAGGATACTAAAAAAACTGATTGGAGGTATTTAGTATGGTATTTAGAGGAAAAAACATTACTGGAAACAAACCCAACGGAACCTTCTTTATCAACGAAGGAACCGCGACTTTTTATGACACTATTGATACTCTACTTGGTCCTGCACCTGGAATAATATGGGGGCAGAGAGGGAATCAAGGTCTTGAAATGCAGATTGACACATCTGCAGACATGACATTGGCCCCACTCACTAATGGTATTGCAGTGGGCAGGATCACCAGCCGAGACCCTGAAGGACCACTCCCCAAATCAACCAAAAACTGGGGACAGTACCAGGCAAGAAGAGTAAGAGTAGAACTCGACGGGGACCTGGACCGTCTGGAACTTGCAGATGTTCATGCATCCATCACCCCTGGAGATTGCCTTGCAGTAGACCGTACTGACAAACGTAAATATGTCAAAGAAGAGGATGCCACTACCAATGTGTACGCATTGCAGAGTAAAGATGCCAATGAAGGAGGATTCATAAGAGTCTTCAGAAAAGGCGCACCTAGTGTAGTCGCTCAAGATTAAGGAGGTATAAATTATGGCATTACAAGCTGAAATTAAACGAGAAGACATCCTGAAAAGTCAAGGAAATGCTCAGTTATTCGTAACTGATGAAGTGGCCACTGGTCTCACAATTGCACCAAAACTTAACAGAATAGTGCAAAAAGGCAGGAGATACAATTTTTACACCCGGGAGAAAACTTCAAAAGAAATATTCAAGGATTTTTTCGCAGGCGAACCCACTGAAACTGCTAAAGGTGCACAGCTCATTGAAGTTTCAGGATCTGAACAGACCCCTGACAGTGTTCCATTGCTGAGTAAAGGGTTCAGGTATATTGTGATCAAGGAGGACTATGAAGACGCACCTGAATCGTTTTTAATGGACATGGAGGATATGTGCTACGTGATTATCGCGGCCATTGAAAATTCTGTTAAAGATGCAGTGAACGCCAACGCACCTGAACCTTCAGCTAGGGCAGCACTTCATGATGGGCCATGGGATGACAGTACCATGATTGCTGAGGACCTTCGAGGATTCAGGACTGACATGAGACACAGAGGAATCAAAGGCCGTCTGGATCTTTTATTCCATGGTGCAGATGTCTATGATGATCTTGGAAATTACATTATCCGGACTGAAGGTATTAATAATCTTCAGGAAGAGGGTGATGTGATAAAATATGGGTCTGTAGAAAACACATTCGCTGAATTTGGACCTGCAGATAATCAGACATTTGGATGGCCTAGTGCTGCACCCCCAGGTGCCATAGTCTACAGAACCATCCCTGGAGCGTATACTCCTATAAAGTCCAAAGAAGGAACCGATCCATATCTTCCAGTCATCAATATGAAGATCATAGAATCAGATGGTGATGGTATGGACGCGGTATATGATATCAGGTTCGGAGCTCATTGGAGTGTTCCAATCATGCGAAAGAATAATATCTTCAACCAGGATGGACTTTAAGGAATTAAATCCATTTTTAATTCCTTTTTTAAAGGAGGTATAATATTATGACTTTACTAATGACTAAAGCGCAAATATCACACTTTAGCAGGAATATTCCTGGATTGATAAATAGGATATGGGATGAACTCCAGGCACTTGACACCCGAATCACCAACCTTGACACTGAAAACAACACTGAATACATAGAAACCAGGATTTCACCTGATGCAGCTGCAGCTGACGTATGGGAAAAAAAGATCACCAGGGTTCCAGTCGCAGGAGTTATTGAAGATGTGATTATACTGCCAGACAGTGCAATTGGCCAGGCTACAGATTTCATGGGTCTTGAAGTTTTTAACAAAGGCACCAATGGAGCGGGGACCACCAGTTTAGGTAGTCGATCAGTCAACAGCTCCAATACCATAGGATTGAATGGAGTGGATCTAGTATCGTCCAACGTGACAGTGGCTACAGGTGAAATAATCGCATTGGAAAAGACCAAAAATGGAAATGGTCAAGCCTGGCCTGGTGGACTAATACAAATAAAATACACCCGAACTTAACGGAGGGTCAGATAATGGCCACAACCCATTATGGGGACGAAACTGCAGTCCGCACATGGCTAAAATCATTCAATGATGAGGAACAGTTAACTGATGAACTTCTTGAGGAAGCTCTTAACAGTGCAGATGATTTTATCAACAGTGAAATTGCTGAAAACAGTCTTCCATCTACAGTTCCTAAAATGATCTCCCGGGCTGCAACATACTGGGCTACCATGGAAATCCTTGACGCATTTTATAATACCGAGGAGGACCGAAGCCCAACTGCAGTGAAATATGAAAGAAGAGCCAGGGAATTAGTGGCTAGGTATATTCTCGAGAACCCTGTGATGAAAGAGGAGAAAGTGTACAGTGGTAGTCACACTCCCTGTGGTGATGATTTCCGTCAGAGTGATTCAGGTTATGTGGATCCAGACCGCTGGTGAATGAATTGTATTATGAGATGATCCTCAGTAATGAGGAAGATGTACGCTATGCCCTGGAAACAAAAGCACAACAACTACCACGAAAATCCACCGAGACAGTATATGATATTGGGAATGCTGTCCGGAATTCGGCTATTGGTTTATCTCCTGTAAAGACAGGGTTTATGAAGAATAGTCACGTTTTTGAATTACTCTCCCCTTATGAGGGAGTAATGTATCCAGATACTCCTTATGCTCCTTTTGTAATTCTTGGTCATAACATTGTAGTTCGGGGTGGAAAGGACCGTTGGCACATGAAAAGAATTGTTGGCCGAACCAAGCCCAACCCGTACTTGCAGACTTCTGTTATTAGGGCCAACCCGGAGATTCAACGGATTCTTATTGGATTCACAACTTGGATGGAGGCATGATATGGAGGATCAGATTACTAATTTACTCGCACAGAAAGCACAATCTGTCTTAGAAGCAATGAAAGATGATGAAATTGCCATATTTGAGAATGTGAATATTGGTCGTCAGAATAAGATTGGCCAGTACAGTAAGCCCACCTCTGAGATTATGATTGATGATGAGGATGAATTCTTGTATACTTTCGAGAAACACCATCGCAGCCGTAGTACCGTCCTTATGATTTCTATTTTTGTCAAAGGATTAACTCAAGTGGCTGAGAAGAAAAAGCTCAATATTAAGGATTTGGTGATAACTGAACTGGAAGAAAATCCTACTTTTGATGATCTGGGAATTAGCAGTCAGATTATTGGTGTTGCGAATGGTGTCAGGGTTGAGGGTATGGGTAAGAATGCTAAGTTGTACTCGGCATCTCAGATTCGTGTGAAGGTGAAACTTTCGAATCCTGCGGGAACCCCCATAGGACCTTAAACAAATATTTGGAGGTAACTTTTATGGTGAAATATAAATACATCGGGGCCTACCCTGGAATCACTGATGGTATCGGCCCTGCCAAGCCTGGTGAACTTAAAGATTTAGATAAATCTCAGGCTAAAATAGCGGAAAAAAGCTCATTCTGGAAAAAAGGAGGGACTAAATAAATGATAAGTGGAAAAGCAGTATATGCCGCATTAGCCCACCAATCCGCATTTGGAACACCAAATACTACTTGGCAACGGTTTTTACCCATCGCGGCCAAACCCGGTTTGAAAGCCAAACCCAACTATGAGTACCCTCAGGAACTCAGGAAATTCCATGACCGCCGGTACCAGAAAATAAACAAAGGAGTAGAAACTGGTGGAGATGTGAAAATGACCGCATACCCATCAGGAGGGTTAGAAGACTGGCTTCTTTTAATCTTCGGAAATGTAACATCTGCCCAGGTGGGAGCAACCGCAGCATACACTCATGAATTCAGCCGGGCCTTGACAGCTCGTTTTGCTACATTAGGTATTGGTTATCAGAACCTGAACATGGAAACCTATTCCAATATTCTCGCGAGAAGTCTGGAGTTGAATTTCCAACCTAACAATGTGATCGATATCACTGCAGATCTCTATGGATCTTTCAATGGAATAGCAACCACAGCAGTGGCAACTCCTGTTTATGGAACTGAACGACCACTCACGGCCCCTGGGGTGCAGATGACTCTGGGTGGAGTTGTTAACACTGATATCACACAGTGTAAAGTGAAAATTGACAGGGCAAGTATCCGGAAAGGTGTACTGGCCAGAGGCCTGGAAAGCTGGAAAGGTGATTATAGTACGATGGATGTAACTGGACAGATGACATTACTCTTCAATGACTGGACTGAAGTAGAATATTACTTTGGCAAAGCAGGAGCGACAAACTTCTCGGAAGATAACCTCATATCTGGCAGTGCACGTGCATTTAACATTGACACAATAGGCCAGACAATAGTCACAAGCCCCGCACACAGAGACACCCTCACCTTAGACATGCCCAAAATCAGTTATGACGTGATGGAAATCCAATCACCATACGATGACTTAATCACCGCACAATTTGACTGGTCCGCAACTTATGATTCAACTACCACCAAAACCGCCAGTGCAACTGTGAAATCATTATTAACTCAAGTAGTTGCCGCATAGGATACTTAAAAACCACCCCTTATAGAGGAGTAATTATGAATTCAGATGTTGAAGTAATGGGAATGGCCCCCGTGTTCTGCACATTCATGGGGAAAAAGAGAAAACTCCGAAACGTGACTATTGAGGAAGACATTGACCTGGAGGTGATAACACTTGAATTAAACAGCCTACCAGTACCACAATTAGAAACCACCAGGACAGTTGAACAAACAATCGAAGTGGAGAACAAAGAAGGGGAGATGGAAGAGAAAACTATCGAGGTTGAAGAACCAGTACCACATGATGAATCACTGTCAAAATACAAGAAGGAAATCAAGGAATACAAGAAAAAAGCCGCAACATTCAGAAAGAAATATCTTCTTGCATTATTTGAAGAGGGTGAAATCACTCCTAAAGAAATACAACAAGTCACCAGCAGGGAATGGGCTAACCTCCGTAAACAGATCAGCCGACAGCGCTACTATGACATAGGAATGACTGACATAGAAATCGATGAAATGGAACAACAAAGTGTGAAGGCGGGGTTTCAGAACGCAGGAAAAGTGATGAAAAATCTGTCATAACTCGACATCCATTGATGATTGCCCTGGATGACACTAGCCGTGAACGTGGCTGGTCTCATCAAGACATGCTGAAGATGCCTAAACGAGTCTTTTGGCGTTATTATGGGTCAATCTTCAGAGAAAAATTACGGATTCTACGAGAGAAGGAAAAAAAAGACAGAGAAAAGGAGGATGATGAGTTTAAAGCAATAGAACAAAAATGGAGAAAAAGAAGGGAAAGAGGAGAAATTTAGAAGGTCGCAGATTCAAGGATCATTTTATGACCAACCTCATCTTCAGTTGCACCGATCATGAAGAAATCTTTCCCATCTTTTCGTATAACATAACTTACCAAGCTGGACCCTACTTCCGCTGGCATTTTTTTATAAGTCACATTCCCCACAGTCTCTGTGACTGGGAAATTACCATATTCAACCGTGCTTTTATCTACCGGATACACCCAAATCCGGGCCTCACTCTCACCTGTTTTTAATTTTATAAAAGGCGCTCCTGAACTTTCTATAATACTATCCTCAGTAACTGACCAGGACGTTGGATAATTAAAAGAGACATTATTTTTATCATAATGTTTTTGATTTGAATTCGAATTTGAAGTAGACGTGGATGTGCAGCCAGATAAGGCCACAACCATCACTACAATAGCAATAACTCCCAAAATTGAATATTCTCTATTTTTCACTTTTTGACCCCTCCCACCTAATTATTTTTTATTATTATTTGCACTGCCGCTCCTTAAAAAATATACTCCTAGGACTGATGCCCCGATGAACACTACAATAAACATCAACCTTCTTGGAAAAAGCAACGTTGAAGCAGTGCTTAAAAATGGTAGCACTGCAGTTCACAGATTTGCTTCCGATGCAGTGTCGAGTAACAAAGAAGTGGCCCAATCTTCAGCCCAAGCATCATCAGCAATCAGCAAAATAGGAAGCAGTGCAAGTGGATCAATATCCACCCTTTCCCACATGGGAACCATAGGAGGCCACGCGGCAGGTACCATTCACCAAGGAGCCCTCCAAGCAAGCCATGGTTTATCCGCAATGGGAAATGAAGGAGGTCGCGCCGGTGAGGAAATAACCCGATCTGGCGAAACAGCCAAAAATGCTTTATCCAGGACAGGTGAAGCAGGACGAAACGCAGGACACAGTATCAGTCAAGGTGCCACTACTGCAGCTCGAGGTGTTGACACAATAACCAAGAGCGCTGAAACAGCTAACCATGGGCTGGGTGAACTGAGTAATCTTCTCGGTATGATCATGGGTGGAGTTGGGGTTGCATCAATAGGAAACATGTTATGGACTGGAGCCACAGAGCGACAGTTTAACCAGGCGTATTTGGCAATGAAACTGGGTGATGCTCAAGCCCAGAGTATGGCTCGGAGTATTGAGGAAATTGTGGCAGCTGTACCTGGTGATGACACATTCATGAATACCTTGTTGGGTAGTGCAGCTGCACGTGGTGCGGCAATATCAGATCTAAAAGAACTCGGGTATGTTGCAGCAGACTACCTGATAGCAGCTAAAAAAACCGGACAAACTCAAATAGAAGCACAACAAGATTTAAACGCATACATAATGACCGGAACTACAGGAGAGGTTGAAAGAAGCCGAGTACTGGCCGGTCAGGTTGATAAATTAGAAGGTAAAAAAACAATACATGAAAGGATTCTCGCATTGGACGAAGCTCTGAAGGCCAATGGCTATGAGGGAATGTCCCAGATGGACATAATGACCATCAAGGCGGAAACTTTCAAAGGAAAAATACAGGTTGCAGCCACTGAAATGGGAAGCAAAATTCTCCCTTACCTAGAGAAAGGTGTTGACTTTTTACTAGAACTTGATGAAAAAACCGGGGGCTGGTCCACACAAATTGGCCTGGCCACAGCTGGAATAGTTGCCCTGGCCCTGGCCCTGGGTCCTGTAGTCTGGTCTGCTAAAGAAGTTTTAGGTTCTTTAGGCGGGGTCAGTGATAAACTTAAAGGAATCACAAGTGGGAAGAAAAAGATAGATCTGGAATGTAACCCTTGCCCTGATGACAGCCAGATTGGTGGAAGTTCGGGTAAGAGTGGTAAAAGTTCAGGAAGTAAATCAGGAGGAATACGTGGAAGTATTGGTTCAATTATTAATACATTAGGATTAAGTGGAGTAATGGCGGGTACTGGTGAAGCTGTAGGAGTGACAGGAGCAGCCAGTGCAACTCTCATGGGAATCTTGGGTGGGGCAACTATGACTGCGGGAGGTTATGGTCTCCAAAGTGTTGGTAATTGGTTAAAATCAACTCCAGAAGGCCAGACCGGATTGGGTCAGTTCCTGAGTGGAAATGTTGCAAACATAGCAGGATTATTAAATCCAATAGGTGCACCTTTCTTATCATTAGGGGGCAGTGCTGCAGGCAGTACAAACCCCTACAAAATCAACAATCCATTCAATATTAATTTTGGTCAAACTTTAGGACAGGATTGGAACAGAATAACTGGAATGTTTGGAAGTACCGGTTCAAACATTGGAGGACAGATAAGTAACTTTGGAGGTATGCTTGGAAAATTATTACCCGGAACCTCAAGTGCAGCAGGAGGATCATCAAATAAAGGAATTAATAACGATATTTTCGGTAAAAATGGTATACTTGATTTTAGTAGGTTTAATATCCCTAATTTCAAATGGCCTTCACCTTCACAGATCCTGAATGATATAATTGACCAGGTTAAACCACGGATCCCTGGACTAAAATGGCAAGTACCTAATGTTGGCCAGATCCTGGGTCAAACCTGGGACAGGATCAATCCCCTCAACTGGCATATACCAGGAGTAGGTTCACTCCTCGGTCAAACATGGGATAGAATCAATCCATTAAATTGGAATATTCCTGGTGTTGGCTCCCTTTTGGGTCAGACTTGGGAAAAGATCAGTAATTTATGGTGGCAGGTTCCAGGGATTGGAGATATTCTTGGTCTGATTGGTTCTAGGATAGGGCCTTTCGTTTGGCCTATGGGGCCCGCCCAAGGACCACGAGGACCGGGATATACATTTCTTAACAGTCCACCTGCAGGGCCAATCAAAAATACCATTGCCAGTACTATGGCCGCAAGGAGTGGGGTAGGATCTGGATATATTAGCAGTGCTCTGGATCGTAACTTCGCAGGTGTGGATGCTTTTAATTTCATTGCTGATGGAATGGCAGCACCACTTCATTACCAGTTTTATTTTGGAGACCAGAAAAGCAACCAGGATGTATGGAATTCTGGGTCATGTAATTGTTACGATGGTGCACAGTTCCTTATGAGCGAAGCCAGCCAACGTTTCGGATTATCTGCAGGATTAACTAATGGAGTGTGGGATGGAACTGGAATCGCACATACCTGGAGTAACATTGGAGGTCGTAATTTTGACATGGCCGCGAAACTCATCCGTGGCCAGTGGAACCCACCTTCAGGACCTGGCAGTTTCCATGACTTCATGACAGATATTGGCCCTGGCCTGGAATGGAGAGGATATGCTGGTCATCAAATGGACCCTGTAACAGCTCTTGCTCAAGGAGGAAATTGTTACGATATGAGCCTGGGTGCCATGATTGTGGCTAGTCAGCTCTATGGGAAACCTTCGGAGATGGTATGGGGAACCTGGGATGATCAGAGTCACGTCTGGGCTAAAATTGATGGAAGGGAGTATGATCCACTCCGTCGTGCCCGGGATGGAACTTTCACACCCCCACCACAGGGACCCGGGAATAGGATACCTGGATCCTTGGTAGTTGATGTTGGTGGAATCCATATCTATGGTGATGTTCATGGAGTGGATGACCTGAATGGTAGGCTGAATAGAGCAGAGAAAGAAGCTGGAGAGAATATTGCTGCCAGGATATTTAGTCAGTTCGGAGGATAATATGACAGTTGAATGTAAAATCGGACCAATTGAGTTAGACGCTGCTCAACTAGTGGATGGGGATGTGAATGAACGATCACGATCACTAGAACGATATCTCACCCCTGGTGGACGTCGAGTTACTCAGGGCCTGTCAGACAAAAACGAAGAATTCGTAATCTACTGTAAGAAATACCAAGCCCTCCAACTCAGTGGCCTAGCCGATTGGAAAGAACTGGAATGGATTGACAGTAGCACCTCCCTAATTGACAATGAAGATATTGTTCACCGTGGGTGGGGTGTCCTGGGGAAAACAAATTTATCAGTTTATCCTGGAATTTATGCAGATGTGGGTACGGAAGTTGCTATACTTTCATCTAACGAAAATGAAACATTATTAATGGATTTTGTAAAGGGAGAATATTCTCAGTTATTAGAAGGATATGAAGATTATGTGAGGAAAGAAATTCTTAAAGACACATTTGAAACGATTAACACAACCGCCTGGGAAATAGACAATGATCCTGATGACTGGGAAAGTGTTAATTCAGAGCCAGTAAATGGTAATCTACGGTTCACAGGGAAAGTAAAATCAGGAATCAGTGGAGCATCTGGTTTTTTCATGTGTCCAGAAGTAACCACACCTCCATTCACTGCCGTGGCTAATTTTTCAACAACCCATAGTTTTCCTATTCCAACCCCTACTAGCATGACAATAGCACGGCTTGCAATCGCAGTGTGGAAACCTGAAAATTGGGAACAATGGAAGGAGGATCATTATGATTTACCTGCAAATGAGGCGGATGTTAGTCAAGGTTACTTCATGAGAGCCGGTGTACAAGTATTTGTGGATACAGATTACACTTGGAAATCATCTGAAGTTTTTGGATGGACATTGAGTAATGGAAAAAGATACAATATGCTCTTAGATAATATCGCAGATGGAAATCATGAAGTTAAGGTGAGAATAGATAAAAATGGAATATTTTATGTATATTTAGATGGTGTTCTTAGATCCACAGCTCCTATACAAGTTCCACTTAGTGGAGGTTTTGTAGTAGGAATCCAATGGTCAATTGCAGATCAAAACCAAACTAAAGGAACTTATACGTTAGATGCTCTTGATTTTGATTTTTATCTTGAACGACCATTTCCACAGCAAGTAGTGCTACCACCGGGCAGTCGTAGTTTTGAAATAGTTGATGGGCAGAGGCCAAGCCGTTGGGGTAATTTGCCTGTTTTTGAAAATCCAGAAAATGGAATACCATTCCAGGTGGATCCTGATGACTACCATAAGGGAGGTCCTATTCTTTGGTCTTCAGAGAATGAATCAGGAGTTAAAAGACAGGTTTTCAATCCAGATGAGGTTTTAAACTCTGATAATTTTGAATTAGAAAATGGTATTATCCGGGCCAGGATCGTAGACGATAAAATACAATTACACGTCTATGACAATGGGTGGGAGTTATTTGAGGAGATTAGTATTGGTGAAAGTATAGATCTTGTGAAAATTAGGGAGATTAATAGAGAAATAATCACACTACAAATCAACAGAACCACCTGGACCGTACGTCGTGGTGACCCAGTGATACGAATACAACACTCATATAATGATTTAATTTTAGGATTAAAAACTTGTTACAGTCATGATGGGACTACTACAATCAATCCGGAGGCGGGTGATGACATCAGCATGGCATCACAAAGTTACTGTTTGAAATGGGATGCTGGTGAGAACATAATGGGCACATACAAATGGAATGGGGGCGTTCTAGGCAATGATGGGAAAATATACTGTATTCCTGACAGGGCCAAGGACATCCTCATAATAGATCCCACAACGGGCACTGCCACAAGGGATGATATGGACTTACAGTTAACTAAAACTACACAAACCAGATGGATGGAAGGAGTAAAAGCAGGGAATGGAAAGATATATGGGATCCCATTTGACGCAAATACAATCTTAATAATCGACCCTACCACCGGGACAGCCACAACCAGTAACATGGGTGCAAACCTAACAGGTACACAAAAATGGTATGGAGGCGTTTTAGGTAATGATGGTAAGATTTATTGCATCCCTTACAACGCCACTGACATCCTTATAATCGACCCAGCCACAGGCACTGCAACCCGTTCATTCATGGGTGCGATCCTGACTGGTTCCGAGAAATGGGCTGGAGGAGTTAAAGATAATAGTGGAAATATCTATGCAATACCCAGCAATGCAACTGATATATTGAAAATCAATCCCGGGAGCGGCACAGCTACACGCAGTAGCATGAGCTGTGACCTAGCAGGAAGCTACAAATGGATTGGTGGAGTAAAAGCAGTCAATGGGGACATATATGGAATTCCTAACAATGCTACTGACATATTGAGAATAGCATCAGGTGCAAGTGTAGCAACCAGGAACAACCTTGGGGCAGACCTCACAGGCTCAAATAAATGGAGTAATGGAGTACTTGGTGATGATGGGAAGATTTATGCAATCCCTTCAAGTGCAACTGATATATTAATCATAAATCCGACTTCAACACCCACAGTAAGCAGAGATAACCTGGGCCAGACACTAAGTGGAACCTACAAATGGTTCAAAGGAGTTTTAGCAAATGGTCATGTCTATGGTATCCCCGCTGATGCGGAAAACATCCTAATTCTAAATACAAAATATTCTGCAAATACAATTGATGCAGAAATACAAGTTAAAGCACCCACAGGTGATGATTTATACTTCAACCTTGGGAATGGAAGTCCACATGCCATCGAGGGAAGTGGAGATTTTGATGAGATAACAATCACAAAAACACCAAATGATCGGAATGTGAATATTATCACTCAATCCAAGTTAGCCACTCAATTTTATCTGGACACTTTAAATGTGCATGAAGATGAGGACAATCTAGCAGCAAACAACCAGGCCAATGGTGGAGAAGATGGAACCACTAATGGGTTTGAAGTTGTTAATAACTTTGAATACACTAATTCGGCCCATGAAGGTATCGCATTATGCAACAATGCAGCTTTATTCAACAAAAACACAGGTTCTGAATCAATCACTGTATACGATTCATTCTTATATTCGGAAAGAAATCTCAAAAGCATCATTGTGAGCTGCCCAGGCACAAACAACAATGAAGGGACCTATGTCACATACTCAGGATTGACTATTGGGAAAGAGTACACTGTCCTTGTTTCTGCCTACACTTTAGGACTTGAATTAGGAGTGTTCATTCCAGGTCCAGATGCTTACACCTCTTTTACACCTGACAGTGTTGTTAGGGAAACAAGGCTTAAGTTCATAGCTACGGCTACATCCCACAATGTTGCAATAGCACTGACCTCAAAAACAAATGCATACATCAGCGTAGCATTGAATATGATCGCCGAGGGCGATATTGGGAATGCTCCTTTCGTGCCCCCGGGAGAGGTTGGAAACACTGTGAAGATCCAGAATGTTGAGGAAATGCCTGGACAGATGAGGGTTATTTACACAGGGAATAATTATCAGATGCAGTTCACTCAGGCCAATGTGGATGAACTCAAGGCCGCGGGAGCCACCGACGTGATTAACCTTGGATATTATAATCTTCTCGATAATTACTCGAATATCAAAACCCACATTGCTGCTTCTTCAACTCTGTTTAAAAACAATGGAATCAACTACCACGTCGGGATTTTCCCATTCGCACACCAGAACGGAACAATAGAAAACCCTACTGATGCTACCTATAGGGCCAATTTAGCTACAAAAATACAGCAATTACTCGTTGATTGTCCCAATATTGCCGGGGTGTCATTTGATGATTATGCCTATCCTGTGTCATTGCATAATGATGCTAATGAAAGCGCTGAGGAAATCACACTTACAAACTTTATTATTGAAATTAAAAATGCAATGAATGTTGTGAAACCTTCATCGAAATTATCTGGAGCATTATTACCACTGCCTTACTCTCAAGGTAATGATATTGCTTCTTTTGCGGATGAATTTGATTTTAGTGTGCTTATGTGTACTTACAGATTTAAAAACAACTGTTCATCATTCATACGGGACCGGTTAGAACCCACCCTCCAACTAACCGGGGACAACCTGGTTATTCCTGTAATTTTGACTTTTTACAGTGATGCCGACCAATCTGTGTATTGGCCAGTTTCACAATTAATATCAGACATCCATGACATCTTGGAATTAAATCCCCGGGGAGTTGGAATCTTCTATTGGCTATTCCACCCCACAGGACTATACTGTCCCGTTGAAGTAGCAAATTCAGGTAATCACACTATAAAAGTACGTACCTGGGGGGCTAGTGCTGGTGAAGGTGTTAAAATACCAATTCCATTATCATCCCTCGAAAACTTTAGTTTTGGAACATGTGACAATCCTCATCCTGCTCATGATTTCAGGACTTTAATTGTACAGACCAATCCCACCACAATAAAAGGCAACACAATCCCAGCCACCAGTGAAACCGGTATCGGAGTATACAATAAAAATGAATCTCCAACCAGTCCCTCTGGTTACATTTCATTAGCGGGTTGGTTTGTGAACCGTGGACGGCAGAAAATAAAACTACCCTAAAGGTGGCATATTATGATATCTAGTTTTAATCAAGCCATCAGGAGCATTGCTAATGTAGATATTATCGATGACCCCTATGTGAAATTCATCATTGACCGCCGCAAACATGAAGGAATACTATTCCCCAATGTAACAGGATCAAAAGAGTGCAGTTTCTCACATAATGAATATGAACTAGTTTCACGTTTTAACAAGAACTTTGTAATGATCACAGGGGCCAGTACTCATAATTTCCTGGATATTGAAGTGGACTTTGATGTTCAAGAAACAGGATTCTATAGATTTGAAGTTCTGGTCCTGAGAGGACCTGATTATGAATTTGGTTCAGTTCAAATTCTTGATGGTAATGTGGAAATAGCAGATCCTATCGGTACAAATTGCACTTGGCTCACAAGGAACTGGTTCAAAACACGGATTCGAGAGTTTAAACCTGGAACTCGAACGGTCACAGTCAGGATAAGTAAAAATGCTGGAATTGCAGCTATTAAAATAGTGCCAGTGGTCCGTCATGAAGGTGACAGTGATGGATCCTATTTTGGTGAGAATGAACTGGATATTCTCAGTGCAAACTGGTCACGGAATAGTATCAATGAAGTGAACACTGGCACTTTGACCATGCCTTTCCAGGATGAATTTTATCAATCTAAACATAACTATTCCCCTTTCATTTTTAGCTTCAAAGATAGTGTAACTATCCTGGTTGGAGGTAAACGCAGTCAGACTATGCCTATTTTTGGTAGTTTTATCACTGGCTGGGATAAAAAGGCAGATCTTTTCACTCTGGGATTACATGATACTCTGATTAATCTGAATGGAGATGTGATGTATGAGAATTATGCAATAGGTGCTCCTCCAGAGGAAGGCAAGGTTTACAGGCAGTTTAGTAACGTGAATGACACTATTCTCTACATGGCCGAGACGGCAATTCAAAGGATTAATCCACTCTATGTTGACCAGCAGGAGGGTTTCCGGCTGGATTTCTCCTCCGTAACGGATTATAATTCAGTTGTAGTTTCGGGTTTTGGGAAAGACCGAGACGCGACAATGGCCAGTCCAGGGTACTGTTTGAAATTGTACCGGGCCAATACAGGGGATGCTTCAGCAATATTGTATCAGAACACTCTTAACCCTTACAATGCTGCAGAGTATAAGATGCTATGTATCGATTACAACGCTGCAGATGCAGCCTCTGCCATGGCCTTTGATATTTATATCACAATGCATAAGGAAGGCGAGGATATTTCCAAGGCAGTAACCTACTCGATACGGTTAAGTGGCCCTGGTGGTGCTAATCAGATCGCAACAGTTACCCCTATCTGGAATGGAATATGGAATTATTTCTCCCTGGATCTGAACGCTATTTTTATCGCTGCAGGAATATACTCAAATAAATATTATGTCAGTAAAATCGAGTTAAAAGGGAATATTTCAAGTACCAACCCTGAGGGGGCAATGTACATGAATATTTCTAATTACAAGGAGATCAGCGACACCACCCGTCACAGTAATGAGGAAGTGAAGAGCATTTCCGAGATCTTACAGAGCCTGGGCGAACAATCCAAACATGCAATATACATCCAACCCGGCCTGGAACGCTGTGATGACATCCTAGTTGCACAACCATTCCAAAACACCACCATGCCTGTTACTATCGACGATTCCAACAACCTAATCGAATGCGAAGAATACGGCTCCAAACCCTTAGAAGATGGTTTCCTCAATCAGGCTCATAGTAGTTTCAACATCGATGATACCAACATAGGAAGCAGTTTCGCGGAGAAACTGGACAGCGTAATACACTATGAAGAGTTCCAACGACACGAAAACAGTGAACTGAAAAGTCAGGCAGATGTGGATAAAGCAACACAGGAACGGGTTAATAACTTATCCAGTCTCCAAGAGTACCTTACTTGTAAATTCGTAGGCAACCCCTACCTAGAACCTAACCAGAACATATATTACACAATCGAAGAGCACCGATGCAGTGGCTTCGGAATGCTAAAAACAATAGACTACGAGTACAACCCAGAAGAAACACCCATCCTCACAACCACAACAGGAATCAACAGACCCAGCAGTCTCTACAATGAACTACTATTCAAAACCTACCGAGACATCTACAACCTCAAACTCCTATATCCCGGGGGAGGAGACATCTACCGCTCCAGAATATCATAACCATTCACTCGTCCCATTCTCATAATAAATCGCATTAAGCCGATAATAATCTCCTTTAAGCATTTTTTTATACTCATTCAGATCCCCATCATAAATTCGCACAGTACTATTCAATGAAGGATTGTAAACTCGTCCATTCCAGATCAGGAAATCGTGCCCATAATCATTCTTTATAGTCTTTTGACATTCCCCATTCACCACGTAACGGGCCCGAACCATCTGTATATTTGTAGCCCCTTTAGCTTCTAAATATTCCCTGAAGGCTTGAGCACGATCAGTACAGTCCCCTCCTTCCCTCCAAAATTGTTCAGTGGATATGGTCTGTTCATGATAAACATGAGGCATTTCTGCAATTTTATTGAAGTATTGATATGTGGAAGGGTTCTGTGGAAAAGCTGTGGCTGTTGACATGTAAAATCCAGCATAGAGACTGATAAGAACCATGATTATAGTTAATGGAATTTGTAATTTCTTGAAATCCATTCAATCACCTAAAAATGAATCCCTTGGGTTGAATTTTCATAATAAAAAGTATTGAAACCTGTTATATTTTTTAAAGATGATAAATATTCGTTTAAGTCCCAGTCATAATATCGTCTGGTTTGGTTAATCGAAGGATTATAGGTCCTATTGTGCCAAACAACAAATTCGTGTCCCATGCCTCCGTCATAACTAGGGATCATTTTTCCATTCTCATCGTAACGGCAAACCCAGCATATCTGAACATCATCAGCCCCTTTACTTTTTAGATAATTAGCGAAGGTACGGGCCCTGTCATCACAATCTCCGCCCTGTTGCCAAAAAGTCTCAGGATGAGGGCCTTGAGTCACAACATAGGGCATATCTGCTATTTTATCAAAGTATTGATGTGTAGATGGGTTCTGTGGGAATGCCATGGCCGTGGTTACATAAAATCCACTATATCCACTGAGAATAATTAAAAGCAGTACAAGTACTGGCCATCTGTACTTTTTAATATTATCTTTCATTTTGAATTAACCCCTGCCCCGCTGATGATTAAGTATATTTTTGATCTATAATTCTGAATTATTGAATTTTTTAATTTCTCTCAATAAAAGTTCATTCTGACGAATCATTAATTTATTTTGATCAATGATTGCCTTTAATCCTGCAGCTATCATTTGATCTCTTGAATTGAATGAGAGCATTGCTCCGGCTTTCATCCATTTTGTCCCTGATTCCTGCTTTGCAAGGTTATCCATATCTATGTAAATTTTATTCCTAATCTCATCTTCAGACATAGTTTCGGTGAATAATTGATGTTTTTTACGCTTCTGTTGAGCTTTAATCATTTTTTCATTTTTTTGGCGTTGTTCTTTCTCTTCTTTAGTTTCCCCTGTAATGTAACGTTTTGATTCTTCAGGAGTTAATGGAGGCTTTTTACCCTTTTTAATATCTTTTTTAATACCGATTATTTCCCCACTTTCAAGGAATCCAACTTCTCGAATAGCAGTCCCACATTCAGGGCAGAAATCACCATTTACTCCCTTGCTATTTGGGCAGTTGGGGTTTGGACACATTTTCATGTAGATTATTCTTGTTAGATTTAGTATTAAAAAATTTTGGAGGTATTAAAAACATGGCAAATGCATTATATGATAAAGCAAGAGAAAAATTCCTTAACGGAGCGATAAGCTGGTCAGGAGATACAATTAAAATGGTCCTGGTTGATGTTGCAGATTACACTGTTGATCTAGCAAACCATGAGTTCCTTTCAAGTATTCCAGCTGCGGCCCGGGTGGCAACCAGTGCAGCACTCACAGGAAAAACCTATGCAAACGGTGTGGCGAATGCTAATAACCCCACCTTCACATCAGTAACGGGGGACCCTGCCGAAGCAGTCGTGATATATAAAGAAACTGGTGATGCAGCCACCAGCCCACTCATAGCCTACATTGACAATGCCGGGGCATTGACTGTCACCCCTAATGGAAATGATATTCCAGTACTCATTGATACAGGTTCTAATAAATTATTCAAGTTATAGGGTTGTGATAAGATGACTGATTATGAAAATATGACTGTTGCAGAGTTAGAAGCTGAAAACCTGAGATTATCAGAGAGCAGGGAACAAATATTACAAGAACAAATTAGCCTTAACGATATATTGAATATGAAAATTGCAGAACAAAACGCCCAGGATGCAATTGAACAGATGACAGACGAACAGAGAACAGCTTTTGAAAACGCCCTGAAAGGGTGAAGGGGATGGCTTTTAAAAACATAGCACTTAAAAATCAAGCATCAGCTGGAAAATTTAGTAAGAATCTCACTGGGTTTTCACAAAATGGTGGAGATACCTTAGAATATACTACTGAAGACGGTTATTTAAGTCCGGGATGTCTAAAATTTCAAGGAAGTGCTTTAGGAACAGGAATTAGATTACAATCATCACCAACAGTAATTAATAGTGATAATACAGTATCTTTTTGGGTTAAGTTTCCATTAGGAGTAAGATTTTTTACACAATTTAAGGGATTAAACGTAAATTATGTTGGAACAGGGGATTGGCAAAAAGCATGGAATTCCCAATACATGACCACCTCTTCAGGAAATGCTTATGTATCTTTACGGGATAATGGTTCGGCTATGTTCAAAATAGGTGCAGTTCAAATGGAACAGGGGACAACTTCAACATCTTATGAATTCCCTGGTATTGACCTCACCAACCAGGCCATTTCAGGACAGGAACAAGTAAGTAATCTCAGTCTTGAAACTATCCTCCAAATCACCGCATCACAATCCAGTGAATGGGTGAACAACCTCATTTTAGAAAATACCCTGAAAACGTTAGGAATTAACTCAACTGAGTTTTTACCAGACCTTAAACTTGAAACAATACTACAATTATCTGAAACAGGTTCAGCCGAATACATGAACAACCTATTACTTCAAAACGTCCTTGATGTGATTGGAATACCTTCACAGGAAGCAGTAAACAATTTAATCCTTGAGAATGTCCTCAAATGTTTAGGAATTGAGAGCATGGAATATGTGAACGATTTAGGGTTCATAAAAGGAATATTCTTAGATAGTATAGAATCCTGCGAGACATTCGGAGAACTAATAGTATACATCTACTATGAGTTAATCAAAGTTAAAATGACAGTTAAACGTCCTAATATAATTGTGAATGTTAAAAATCCAGATATAAACATGTTTAGTAAACATCCAAGCGTGAGGAGGTTGGCATGATATCAATACCCGAACAGGAATCCCGGAAATATATCTTTGAATGTATTGATGAAAACGGAGACCCTGTACTTCCTGAAAAATGCATCTATTCACTCTTAGATGTTACGAATGACACTTATATTATTGAAGAAACAGAATTCATCCCATCTACGAGTACTATAACAATAGACATCACCGTAGCACAGAACACAATACAAACAGGCAAATCGACTGAGAAGAGGATTTTAACCTTCAAATTCAAGTATAATGGGGGGCAAGATGGCAGTGTAAGGCAGGAAACTTATACAATTGTTAAATTGAAATCTTAAACTTGGATTAAAATTTTTATTCCTTTGGAATACATCCAATTTTAAGCGTTTCATCCCCATATTTTTCATCAATTAAAATAGTACACATATTAATCAGAAAATTCAAAAAACTCTCAACTTCTTTAACATTTTTCCCATTTAACTCAATATAATAGAGAACATCTTTATTACTTTTTATATGTGCACACCTATCCCTTATTTCATGAATATAATTCTTCAATTCCCTATTCGACAAATTCAATTTGTTAAAATCATCTTCAAATCTCATTATAAAGTTATCAAATTCTTTATCTTTCCATTTACCCTTTTCTTTGAATTCTAGTTCTAATAGTTTATATAATGAGATTAATTGGCATTGGCGAGGTATATTGGGGTTCTGACTATCTGAAAGGAGTTTTAACTGTGTACGTATATTAAGCGTGCCCATGAATGCTGAACGGATTTTATCGAATTTCATAGGTTTAACTGAAAATGACTCTAAATTAACTCCAAAGTTATAGGGTTTACCATCTTCTGCAAATGAATGAATATTTTTTGGGAATAAACTTATTTCTCCATCATAATTTATCCGTAAGATGGATAACATATGTTCTTTTAATGATTGAACTATTTTTGCATCTTCTTCAGTAATCTGATCTTTTTCCAAGTCTGGAACAGTAATTCTTAGCATGTAAATTTGTTTTTCATTAGCATAGAGCGATACTACGTAAGTTTTAGACTCAGTATATACTTTAATTGAAAATTTAGGAAGTATAGTATCATTATCTTCATATTTATCTATTAACGGTTCAACAAAGAAATAATAATATGCTGTTTTCATTAATTCACCCCCCCTACTGTCTTGAACTAGTTAAAAAAAATTAACCCATCGAAGTTCTTACCCCATTGTACAGCGGGATATATTCCTCTTCAATCTTATTTTCAAATTCTTCCACAATTTCTTCGATTTCTTCAGGAGTATGTGCTGGTTTAGTGGTTATAAATTCAATTGAAAAACAGTTAACGCCTTCTTGTGTTGTCACCTTAAGTTTTAAATTGTTTTCACTGTTTTTGTAGGGGTGGAGTTTTTCTTCTAAAATGGTCTCTAAATATTTTATTTCATCTAAATTAGTGACTTTTTCATCTTTAAACATAACATGTACTACTACTTTATTTTTCAACTTTTCTAAGCTAGTTCCTTCATGTACCAACATTTTTAATCACCATTCCCGGATATATTCATTCAATTCATCACACGCATCCATAAGTTTTTTAAAATTTTCTCGATCTTTAATCTTTTTATTGAGGGTTTTTTTATAAATAACAAAAATAGCACAAGTTAAAGATAATAAAAATATTATTATGCCTATTAAAATTGCATAAACATAATCTATAATTTGATGAAGACCAATCCCCTGGGTGATAGCAACTGTTATTCCAATAAGGGCTATTAAAAAAGCAATTAAACCCATATACTGTTTTTCTACTAAATTAATGGCAGTTTCTTTTAGTAATTCTCGATCTTCAATTTTTGTTCTACTCGTGATTTTCATTAATTTTTATTATCTTATTCATGTTTTATTATACTTTTTTAAAAAAATTGGAGGAATATGTAAAATGGTAGATATAAGCAACAATAAAGTCCAAATTAACAGGGCTACATTTGTGAACATGCTCTTGAGATATTGGGCTTGGAGAAATAGTAAAGGAACAGAACCAAACATAATCTACACGAAACCCAACCAGCAAGGTGACTATGTCAACCTGGCCAGATTCAACGATATGAGATTAAGATATGAAAAATGGGAAGGAGCCAATGGATCTCCACCAAACTTTGTCTGGACCATACCACCAACCAGCACACCAACACCCACCCCATCAGGTAATGGGATCTACATTGAACCTTCCTGGAATGACGTGGACCAGCAGACCAGTGTCACCTGCGGCCCTGCCAGTAGTGTGATGGGTCTCAGTGCCATTGGTATTGCCACCACTGAGACTGAGATGGCCAACCGTGAGTGGACTAATGAGGATGGTACTAGCCATGAAGGGATCATTGCAGGTTGTATTGCAGAAGCAGCCGAACATGGTATAACCCTCACAGTAACAGAACAAAACTTCAGTGCAGGAGGATCCAACATTGATGAAAGATTCCAGACACTAGGAAAACTAATAGCTGACCCTGAGGTGGCTGTGATTGAAAACGGAATCTGTGAAGGCTGGCCAACGTATTACAAACAGTACAAAGGTGGTCACTATGTCATGGTCACTAAAGTTGACATGAATCAAAGGAAAGTTTGGGTTGCAGATCCTGCCAGGTCCTGGCTATTGGAGTATAGCTTTGAAGAGTTTGCCCAAGGATTAGCCTTACATAGTCTCCCAAGTTTACTGATCATGAGGAGATCCTAATGAGAGATATGGCTTTGATTGAAGAAAACCAACGCCTACACCTAGAAAAAACCGTACTACGAGAGGCCCTGACCCTGGCCGTGAAGAACATAGAAGATGGCCAGGGATTGTATGTCAGTCACAAACCCATGAAAAGGCCTGCCTGGAAATTAGATAATGGTAAATTAATCAGTAAACTTCGAAGAGTTCTTGAAAAAATTTAAAATTTTACCAATGGAGCAATTGGTAATCTACCCCCTATACAGATTTTTCTGTGAAGGGGGTTTCTTTTTTTTTAGTAAATAGACCAGTGAATTCTTTAAAAGACTTGATAGTATTATCCAATTCTCCTTTCTTTTCTGGATCAATAATAATATCCTCTAATTAATTTTTTTGTATTGATATTAAAAACCCAAAATGTTTATTATTATAATATTTAATTATTAATAGAGGGGAGTTTTAAATGACGGCTGAAATAGTTATAATGAATAAAAAGGCAGTAGCATTAGCTGCAGACAGTGCGGGCACAGTTACAGGACCATTAGGTAAAAAAATTAATAATTCCCAGAATAAACTATTTATGCTTTCGAAATATGAGCCTATAGGAATAATGGTGTATAATTCTTCAGACTTTATGGGAATACCATGGGAAACTATTATCAAAGAGTACAGAAAAGAACTAGGAGACACCAACTTTGATAATTTAAAGGGATATGTAGATGGTTTCTTTAATTTCGTCGAAAAGAAATACAGCGGCACTATTAATGAACAAAAAAATTATTTTAGAAAATTAATCCGACGCAGATTTAAAATTATTGAACAAACCGTAAATTTGAAAGACGAAAAATTCACCCTTAAAAAATTCTTTGAATGCTTAAATTTAATATTAAGATTAATTTGGCGAATTTAAAAAAAATCTATAACTCTATAAAAGAATCCCATAGGGATGATGATGATCCCAATTATAAACGGGGAATGGAATTAATTAAATTTGACATTATTAAATTCAAACAAGATTTATGGAATGCTAAAACTCCGATGTTGGCCATTGCATTAACAGAACCTGAAATGTGTGACATTGAAAAGTTATATGCAATCCTGGAAAAAATCACAGCTATCCATTCAGAATTTTATTCTTTATTTGAATCCCCTGGAGATGTTAATCAAAAAAATGTAAATTTGGCTTTTTTATACATGAGTTCTGAAGAAACATGGAAAAAATTTGAAGAAAATGTTAAAATTGCTATTGAGTTAGGAGAGTCTTTAATATCTAAATTAGAATAAAAATGTTGAACTAAATTTTTAATTTAAAAATAGTAGAACCCTCATGACCAGCTGCATTCCCAAGAGAAGGGGGTATCTAAAATCTTTTTTGCAGCACCCAAGTAATTGGTGAATGAGGATCCTGTAAATACCTTATTTAATATTACTATTATTTAAATGTTTAATATTCTAGAGGAATAAGTAATAAAGTATATCAGATCATAGGAATAGATTAAGTTTTAAGTAGGGGGATTTTTTTACTTTTTTTATAGATTGATGATAACATTAGGTCAGTGGCCCAATATCTTTATATATCATGTTTTATAATGATGAATTGTAATTTGTCATGGTCATATATTAATGGTCAAGATGAATCAATAATACATATGATAACAGCTAACATGGCGTTTATCCTTTAACGGTGTTAACTGTTTATATTTCATTAATTATTAAAGATTAAGGGGCTAATTTACCATGTTTATAACAAGAATATTCTACGGAATCGCCTATTTCATTGTATTGATATGGGAGATAATCAAAGCCACCATTGATGTTGCAATCAGAACTTTAGATGGTAAGGTGGACCCGGTTATAGTGGAAATCCCCACAGTTCTTAAAAGACCAGTTTCCCAGACCATCCTTGCCAACAGCATTACCCTTACTCCGGGCACTTTATCCATTGACCTTGACTCGGAGAATCAGGTGATAAAGGTGGCCACAATTGTTCACCGGAAAAATGAGGAAGTTATTCCTTTTGAACCGTATATTAAAGGCATGTTAGAATGAGGATGTTAGAATGAGTATGAATATTTTAACCTTATCTGAATATGTTTTACTGGCTGCTCTGGCCATTTACGCCCTGGCATCTGTACGTATTGCCACCCGGAAAACTATAGGGATGGGCCTGGTTGGGATATCTGGATTGAGCATTGCCGTGGCTGTAATTCTCATCCTGGTAAAAAACCTTTACGGAATAGCTTTTTGTGCAGATATAGCCACTGCACTGGTGCTTCTGGGACCAGTGGGAACTATTGCCTTTGCCCGGGTTTTAAGGGGGTATAGTAATGGATGATATATTTACCATTATCAAAGCTGTTTTAATCCTGGCATCAGCAGTTTTTGTTCTTTTAGCAGCTTTTGGAATTTTAAGATTTAAAGATGACCTTGAAAGGGTCTTGTACGCCCGAATCCATATCCTGGGAGTGGCTGACATGGCCTGTATACTGGCGCTCCTGGTCCTGGGAGAACCCATATTGGCTGCTGCTTACTTCATATTAGTTCCCTTTGCATCTCACGCCATAGCCAATGGATTCTACTATGGGGAGGATAAACATGATTGAATACGTACTGATGATTATAGTGATTTTAGGATCAATCATGGTTCTCATGCAACGGGATCTCCTAAAAGCAGCCATTTTAACCGGAATTCCAGGTGCTGGTCTGGCCTTCCTTTACCAGTACCTCCTGGCTCCAGACGTGGCCCTAACTCAAGCCATTGTAGGGTCGGCTATCATTCCAGTGTTCTTTGCACTGGCAGTCTACAAAACCCGCAGGATGGAGGAATAAATATGGTTATGGACGTACAACTAGCTTCACTATTTACCGCAGTAGCTCTGATTGTAATTGGAATTGTTGCTGTAGCATTCCTGGACAACCTTATCAAAAAAATCATAGGACTGGCATTCATAGGGGATGGAACCAACTTATTCCTAATTGCTATGGGTTACAAACCGGGAGGAATAGTCTACATATACTTGCCGGGCATGGCAGCAGACTGGTTCGCGCAAAACGCAGCTTATCCTCTTCCATTTGCCCTGGTATTAACCAGTATTGTTATCGGTGCCAGTACCATGGCCGTGATGCTGGGAATTATAATAGTTCTCTACAAAAAACATGGATCTTTAAGCGCATCCAAGATTCTGGGAGAGTAATCAAATGTCACTTTATGATTCCAACAAAACAGATAATATGGATTACAATGGTACAGGGGGGATACTTTGAACCTCTTAATACCACTGATGGTTATAGTTCCCATACTATGTGCACTGTTTTTAAACCTGCTCCATAAAAAGGATAGGACGGTTAAGGCAGTAACCATCATTTTAGCTTTAGCTTTACCGGCATTACCTTTACTGGCCAATTACGGACTGCATTTTTTCGGAGGTTATGAACCCCTGGTGCAGAATCCAACTCTGGCCACAAATTTACCATCACTTATAACTGGAACTGCCCTTTCCACGTTCCACCCTGCTATTACTTACTCTTTCCAGAGCGCACAGCAGTTATTCTTATTTGTCCTGGGTCTGGTAGGATTTCTGGTCCTTTTAACCTCAGTTTATGAAACCCGCAGACCATCTGGTGTTTATGCTTACATGCTCTTCATGGGAATAGCAGCCGTGACTGCCATACTCTTAACTGATGACATATTCAACTTTTACGTTTTCTTTGAGATAATGGCCCTGGTAACTGTGGGCATCGTCATGGTGTCCAATATAAAAGGTAACTATGAAACTGCCCTTAAGTACATGATACTGGGTGGTGTGGCAGCTCCCCTATTGTTATTGGGTATAGCCTTCATTCTAGGAGTTACTGGTAACGTTAACATCACAGACATAGTCTATTCAATTAAAACAGGGATGGTTGACCCTCATAATCCTGTACTTTTAATAGCATGTGGTTTGATTGTGTTCGGATGGCTTTATGGGTCTGGATTACCTCCATTCCACACCATCAAATCCGCAATTTACAGCAAAGCATTACCCAGTGGATCAGCAATGATCCAGGCCTTTTCAGTGTTCACATTCATTGCACTGGGAATCATCATCCTCAGAATATTCTCCTACCTACCCTTCTCACAGTGGGTTATTCTGGGAGTATCGCTACTGGCCATGATCCTGGGTATTACCATGGCCATTGTCCAGACCGATCTCAAACGTATTATCGGATTCCTGGCAGTGGGAGAATTGGGATATATAGGAATTGGACTGGGACTGGGTACAGCCTATGGAATAACTGCAGGACTTTTCCAGGCAGTAAATGAAGTATTAATAACTGCCCTGTTGTTCATAGGCTTTGGTGTGGCAATATACCAGACTGAAACTTCCAACACTCGTAAACTGGGTGGTATGATGGTTAGAAACCCCTTGGTAGCTTTCCTGGTGTTACTGGGTGGCCTGGCCATGGCTGGTGTGCCTCCACTCAATGCATTCCAGAGCAAACTCATGTTAATCCAAGCATCACTCAATGCAGGCCTTCCTGAACTGGGGGTTATAATGATACTCCTGAGTATCGTGACCTTCATGACCTTCATGAAAGCATTCCATGCAGTTTACTTGCGTCCTAAACCTGCAGATCTTGAAATTAAGAATGAAAAGATACCCAAAGCTACCATAATATCCATGGTGGTGTTACTGGTGGTGTGTATCATATTTGGTCTCTTCCCACAATACGTGACCAGTTACCTGCAGCCACTGGCAACCAGTCTGGCAGGAGGTGTAGTATGAATCTCTATGATATGATAGTTAAGAAGATAAAAGACATCCAGGGAACTGGTGATGATCCAGTAACCAACATATCAACATCATCCATGCTCACTGCAGAGATAACCTTAATTTCCTCGGTGTTGGTGGCACTCATCATGCTCCGGCTGGTAAGCAAGGTTTTAATGATCGTGGCTGTACTGGTGGTTCTTGGAATCTTTTTAACATCAATGCCTCTTATGAATCGCTTAAGAAGCGAACAGAACGATTCATTATACACTATGACGTTTTACGTTGTGATTGCGCTGACAATAATAATTACCCTATTCTACTGGGGGAATTTAAATGTCTAATGGAATAAGAAATATTATAATGGGATTTTCCCTGACAATATTCGCCGTAGCCCTATTCCAATCAACATATTTGTTCAAAGGAATGATATATCCGGGTATTAGCTACCTATACAATTATGTAGGAACAAACATAGCTCCCAACATGGTTACAGTAGTAGTATTTGACTGGAGAGGTTACGACACCCTGGGTGAAGCTCTTATCCTGGTAACTGCGGTTATTGCAGTATTACTGGTCTTTGGAAGGGGTAGAGCCCGGCTGGGAGGTAAATAAATGAGCACCATACTCAAAATATTCGTATTACCTGCATCCCTGATTATCATGTGCTGGGGTGTACTCACCATTCTGGGAGGCCACATCACCCCTGGAGGAGGATTCCAGGGAGGGGCCATGATAGCAGCAGGATTCATATTCTGTTTAGTTGTATACGGGCTTAAAGAAAGTCCATTTCACCTATCCCATGATTTCCTCTCGGGAATAGAAAGTATCGGGGCACTGGCCTATGTATTTTTAGGTATTGCCGGACTGGCATTTTCGGGTTTCTACCTATACAACCTGGGAGTTGACCTCTATGGTATAGTCCCGGTCTTCATAAAAAACCTGTTTAACTACCCTGACCCTACACATGCCGGAATAATACCCTACCTTAACTTCGTGGTGGGATTGAAGGTTATGGTGGGATTAGCCGCAGTGGTAATAGCATTCATGGGATTCAATGAATACAAAGATGATTCAGAAGAAGAAACTGATGAAGCTGGATGGGAGATTGAATAAATGACATTCTACATTGGACCAATGGTACTGGGATTCCTCCTGGGATTCATACTGGGAAGCCGAATTAAAGAGAACCCTGAAAGTAAACTCAAATTTGACTCCACAGTTTACCTTATCTTCCTGATCATTGCCATCCTGGTTGCCTACTTCCTGGGCCCATTCCCCTATTATCAGGATGCGCCACTGGCCAGTGGTTTTGTAGCCGCAGCAGTGGGAATCATAATGGGCAAACTGATACTGGGAAAAGATAGGAAACCTGAAAAATTGGAGGATGAAACGGTTAATTGATGATTGGCCTACCTATCTAAATCCCTACAATCTAAATCTAATCATTAGAAATATCTTAATAATCACCAGAGAAACAAAAAAAATCAACTTGGAAGGTAAATCATGTTTCTAACAACCAATAAATGCAAAGGCATTGGAGAATGCATCCAAGAATGCCCTACAGAGGCAATCCGTCTGATTGATGGAAAAGCATTCAGCTGCATAACCTGTGGTGCCTGCATGGAAGCCTGCCCCAACAGTGCAATCTTCCGCAACAAATACGGAGGATACGTGGTAGACCGGGCTAAATGCAATGCCTGTGGTGTATGCGAACTCACATGTCCGGTTAACAGCATCCACATAGAAGATGGAGTGGTCAGAGGGATCTGTTCCAGATGTGGCATATGCGTCCCAGCCTGCCCAGAGAAGGCCCGAATAGATGCCTATGATGTAATTGAAGACAGACAGCTCAAATTCCTAGAATCCTTAAATCTCACAGTTCAACCTCCCACCCGTTCCAAAAAAGCGGAAGAGGTTGCCCAAAGAACCAGCCTGGTTACCGACAATGAAAAATGCACACTCTGCCGGCGCTGTGAATATTACTGTCCCACCGAGGCCATAATGGTGGATGTAGAGCCTCAGGGTAAATGCACCGAGTGCAGGGTCTGTGAAGATGTTTGCCCGGTAGGAGCCATTGAAAACTGCACCATTGACCCTGAAAAATGCACAGTTTGTCTTAAATGCATGAAAGAATGCCCCAACCAGGCCATATTCGTGGATGACTTCCAAGTGAAAATCAGAAAACTGGAAGAAGATGAAAAACTGGAAGGAAAAATCATATCCTGCCTTAACTGCGGATTATGTGCCGATGCATGTGAAGCAGGAGCACTTAAAATGATAAACGGGCACCTGCGCTATGATCCCACACTATGCGAGGACTGTGAAACCACTGCCTGCATTGATGCCTGTCCAGTAGGAACACTCAGACTTTCAGAAGACACTGAAAGGAAGATTAAAGGCTTTTGTGTTTCATGTGGTAGGTGTGTTAAGGCCTGCGACATTAACGAAGCACGTAGCTTCCAGAACGTTACATGGGATGGATCAGTCACCGAAGACTGCATATCCTGTGGAATCTGTGCAGAAATATGCCCCAAGGATGCCATCACCCTTAAAAGAGGAAGCATTGAGGTGGACACTGAAAAATGTGTGCTGTGTGAAAAATGTGCCATTCACTGTCCTGTAAATGCAATACCCACCACCACCATGCGTAAAAAAACCATCAAGGAAGGATTTGCCTTTGTGATGGATAAAATGTGCATGAACTGTAAGTTATGCACCAAGATATGTCCAGAAGAAGCCATAGCTGAGGATGAAAATGGTAAGATCGTGGTGGATGATGATAAGTGCATCTACTGTGGTGCTTGCAGCAATGCCTGCCCAGCCAGAGCCATACTATTTGAAAGGGAATTCGAGGTGGAACAATGACTAATCTAGTCCTTATATTCCTGGAAGGAGCTTACACCAACCTTAAAAGGATCCTATTTGCCAGTGACCGGGTCACGGACATGGACGTACGAAACATGATCCTGGAAGGTAAGGTAACACCCACCAACAAGGTGGCCGAAGTATCCTGTATTGGATGCGGTGGTTGCAGCAATGCCTGCCCTACTGGAGCCATAGAAATGGTGGACCTGGATGAACCAGTGGAACTCATGGAAGGACTTACCAAAACACAGTTACCAGTCCTGCATAGTGAAAAATGTGTTAACTGTTACTACTGTCATGATTTCTGCCCACTGTATGCTTTATTTGGAGAAGCAGGAACTATACATCCTAACGATGTTGGTGAGGTCACATCAGACATATCTCAATTACTTGAAAAGCCAGTGAAAATATCTGATGATAAAATAGCATTCATATCCCAGTACTTGGCTGATAATACCATCATAAGAAAAAGAAGGGAATAAAGAAAATAAAAGCATACAATGCTACAAACCAAAGGATAATACCACAAAATAAAGGATTAACCATCATAATGAAAGATTTAAATTAACCATAAATCCATAAAATCTTTAAGAGGAATCATATGAGCCTGAAATCATATTCAAGGGGTCGAGCCGTACACGTGATGTTAGTATACACTGGAGGTTGCAACGGCTGTGACATAGAAATAGTCAACTGCATATTATCTCCCAAATTCGATGCAGAACAGTACAAAGTATTTCTAACCTGGAACCCCAGGGAAGCAGATGTACTGGTGGTCACTGGACCAGTAACCAAACACAATGAACAGCCCCTCCGAGAAATTTACAAAGCAATACCTGAACCAAAAGCAGTGGTAGCTGCAGGAGCCTGTGCCCTCATGGGAGGAGTGTACAAGAATTGCCATGGGGATATACCATCCGAAGAAATCGCAGGACCAGTGGATAATATCATACCAGTTGATGCCAAAGTACCAGGTTGCGCTGTGCGCCCCCAGGATATAGTAGCAGGATTGGTATCAGCTTTACCATTACTACTGAATGCGGACTAAAACTTGGAATTAAGATAAAAGTTAACATTAAGTAAAATGGACCAATCATAACTCTCAAAATCTTAAATCATCAAAAACATTACATATCAAAATTTAGCTCATCGAAATCCTAAATTCATTCAACAAAACCCAAAATTAATTAAAATCCTTAACTCATCAACAAAACCTAAAATTAATTAAAATCCTTAAATCATCAACTAAAAAAACCGAAAATATTATTTAAAACTCATGAAGGTGTAACATAATGGATGATAACAAACAAAACCGGACGGTTATCGAGGCAGAAATTCCAATGGGAACTGTTCACCCTGCTGCACTCGAACCATACCGGCTAAGGCTCTTTGTGGAAGATGAAATCGTCCGCGATGCGGAGATAACTGTAGGAGTTAATCACCGGGGAGTGGAACGGATCATGGAAGGACTGCCTGTGGAAAAAGCCAACAGCTTAACCGAGAAGATCTGTGGAATATGCTCCAACAGTCACATTTGGAACTCCTGCCGAACAGGGGAGATAGCCCTAGGAATAGAAGTACCAGAAAGAGCGATTTACATTAGAATTATAATGGAAGAACTGGAAAGACTCCACAGCCACTTACTTTACCTGGCCCACGGAAGCGAAGTACTGGGTCACGAAACATTTTCCATGCGCCTGTTCTATATCCGAGAAACAGTAATGGACCTCCTGGGCATGATCGGAGGTAACCGTGTACAATACGGTTCAGCAGTGCTGGGAGGAGTCCGCCCACGATGTGAACTGGATGAAATGCGTTTACAAAAGATTACAGAAGGAATGGACTTACTTGAAGAGAAAATCACCGCTTTCGCTGATCGTTTTGTCTCTGACCCGATGGTGATGAGCAGAATCACGGGGGTAGGAGTTATCAGCCAGAAAGATGCTATCAGATTAGCCTGTACTGGACCCACACTTCGTGCAACCGGTGTTGCCCTGGATTTGAGGAGGGACATGGAAGAATACGATCCATTCGAGTTTGATGTAATCACCCAGGATGATGGTGATGTCAAATCACAACTACTAATGAGAGTGTTTGAGAACTTTGAAGCCATCAAGATCATACGTCAAGCAGTCCGCGACCTCCCAGATGGCCCAATAACCAACAGGAGCTGGGAAATGCAGGATACTCCCCTTACCAAGAGTCGCATTGAAGTTCCCCGTGGAACACTTTACCATTCTTACGCCCTGGAAGATGGTAGGGTTAGAAACTGTGTCATTCGAACCCCCTCTATGGCCAACATCGGAGCCATGCAACACGCCTGCATAGGCCATCACATTACAGATGCCCAGCTTTCAGTGGTGCAATGTGACCCATGTTTCACCTGCACTGACCGGGCAATTGAGATCATTAAGATATGAGGAGAAATAACCATGGACCTTACATATTCCCTAATAGCAGTACTAGGCACCCTGGTGGTGGCCTTCATAGTGAGTCTCTTCTTACCAGGCATTGAACGGAAGTTCATCCATGCCAGGATACAGCAGAGGGTGGGACCACCCATTACCAGCCCCGGGATCATGGCTCCTTTAAAATTCTTTTTCAAACAAACCATAACTCCCGAATCCCCAATGCCCCGATTGTACAATGCTTTACCACTCATAAGTTTGATAATTGTCATAATCCTGTTGTTATTCCTCATCCCACAGATGTACTTTGTAGGAGCACTGGCCAGTATAATTGCACTGGTAGGATTCCTTAAAGTGGAAGAAATAATGTACATGTTCATGGGAAGCCTCTCCCGATCAGTACTCTCAGTACGCATGCCATTCCCAGATAAAGCCAAAGGAGCAGCACATCCTGAAACACCACAATCATTTTTCGAGGACCTAAGCAGTCTCAGGGCATTCAGGTTAATAGCGTTCGGATCATTCCCCCTGTACATTGCCATGTTCGTGGCAGTGGCCATGACTGGTAGCATCTACCTACAGGATATCATAGCCTACCAGCAGGTGCACGGACCCATACTCTTCACTGTGGCTGGAGTAATGGGGGCAATTGTATTCTTCATTGGATACATGATCCTCCTGAATGAATACCCATTTGCCATATTAAAGGGAAAACCAGATGTAGTTGAAGGACCCTACCTTGAATACGCAGCAAAATACCGGGCATATGTTTATATCACCCGTGGATTTTTGATGTTCACCCTGGCAACCCTGTTTGCAACCCTGTTCCTTGGAATAGCACCCAACATCCTGAACCCATCATTCATCATCACTTTGATAGTGGCATTACTATTCCCAATGCTCATGGCAGTCCTCAGTGCATTTTCGCCAATATTCACCTACAAACAGTTCTATCCAACTGTTGCTGGAGTGTCAATCATCGGAGTACTGGCCATAGTCGCAGCTTTACTTTAAAAAGATTAATATCTAAAAAGCTAATATCAAAAATATTTAATTCATAAAGGTTTTAAGCTCTTTAAAAAGATTTAAACCTTTAAAATACTCTGGAAATGAATTTATAAATAAAATCATGGTGAAATGAAATGAAAATTGTGATAAGACCTCATCATATCATAAGCTTAGGGGGTTACATTGTGGAAACAGATTTCCCCTACCGGAATGTGATTGTGGTAAACCCCACTGCAGAGCCTATAAAGCTGGAGGTTCCAGTATTTTCTGAGGAATGGATCGAAGAACAACGCCAGCTTGGGCTGGAACTTACCCCCCTTACGGAAGAAGATAACTACCTGAGTAACTTCCGTAAGGCCAAGGCCAAACTGGAAAAATTAAAGGCAGAAAAAGGAATAAAGGCAGAATAATAATTTAAAAAGCATACTGCCTTATTTTTACTTTTTATTTTTGTTTTAATGCGCAAATAAAGTCTGTTAAGCTATCCGACCTGTTAAACTATCAATTTTTTTGTATCCACCGGAATTCATTAGATTCATCTTTCTTCAATCGTTTTATTCTAATTCTTTTAGATTGGCCTGGAAAGATCGGGCCACTATTGGATTGGCAGCAGGTTCTGGTAAGCCTAACTCTTTTAAAACTGTCTTGCAGAACTCCATTGGTTCAGAAGATGAATTTTCAGGGGCAAATTTTTCGACAATTTCCCTGATATTCTGAAGATAATCCAAAGCTTCAACCATCCTTTGATGAACAGTTTCTCCTTTTTGAGGTTCATCCCATGATGCTAACAGTAATTCCACATCCTCAACACCCATCAACATCTCAATGGATCGGATGGATTCATTAAAATCATCATAAATAGGTAAATCTCCCTGTATTGGCACAGCATCCCCCGTGATTAAAACCCTTTCAGATGGGATGTGTATGGAAATGGAACCTTTAGAATGGCCAGGTGTGTGTATAACTTTCAAATTAACGTTGTTGCCTAACTCAACAACATCCATATCCTCCAGAACATGGTCCACCTGAACAGATCCTTCTACCAGGGAATGGAAATTGGGGACGGGTCTTTCTTTAAACTGGAGATCCACATCTTCAATCCAGGATTTCTCACCTTCATGGGCTGCTATTTCACAACCAGTCATTTTCTGGATAGATTGGGCAGAGCCAATATGATCGGGGTGAGAATGGGTTAAAACCAATAAAGAGATATCATCTGGGCTATGTCCTGTTTTTTCCAGATAATCGAAGATGAAATTTTCTGAAGAGATAACTCCACTATCTATCAGGCAGATTTCATCTCCAAATATCAGATAAGAGTAAACAAAACGTTCCAGAGTTCCCGAGTCTGTTTTAACCTGGAATGGAATTTTAATGGCGTGAACGTGTTCTGTGATTTTCATAGATGAAATTGGATGTTGATCCTTTTTAAATTAACGGGAGGTGAATTTATTGGAGTTAAGTGAATTTATTGAAGTGATTTATAGGAGATTATGGTGTTCAGGTGAGGGGTTGTGATTTGTTTACTATCTACCAGATTCGTGTATGAAACGATTTAATTTTTATTAAAAGTTATGGGTAAGCCTTATTCCCATTTCATACGCTAGCCTGCAATCTTCTGGAAATATTTCAACACGTCTTTGGGCTTTTCTCTTGGAATCGAATCGATCAGCAATAACCTTGGAATAATCATTGAATTGATAAGTATCAAAGCTCATAAGCGATTCTGAAGAACCGAATAACATTTTAAGATAATTTTCATTAGTTTTAAACATGGTTGTGTAACCATATTCATCCAACTGCTCTTCCCTGATGTTCATGGTGTAAATGAACCCGGTTTTGATTTTATTGGGGAAGAGTGACTGGATGGGATCGGTATAAGTCAAATATGGAAACAGTAAACGCTCCAGGAAGGATCTCATTTCCCCGGTAACCGTTCCCAGGTAAATGGGAGATCCCAGTATGATTGCATCAGATTCTTCAATCTTTCTTAGGATAGGGGTTAAATCATCCTTCACTGCGCACCGCCCGTAACTTTTACTCCCCTTTGTTTTACAGGTGAAACAACTGTTACATCCTTTATAATTGAGATCATAAAGATGAATCAGTTCAGTTTCAGCTCCTTCTGACTTGGCTCCTTCAAGTGCATTTTCAAGGAGGGTTGCGGTGTTCCACTTCTTTCTTGGACTTCCATTAAATGCCATAACATTCATAGTGTACCTCCATTTTAAATTTAAGCAACTAACATTCTTATCTCAATTACAATCACTCTTACCAACCAATCCATTTAATTTTATTCTTTACTTCTGTACGTGGTGTTGGAGTGGGGATTTCATCTGGATAACCTAAAGGTGTTACTGCCACTATCTGTTTGTCAGGCGAAATATCCAAAATAAGGCGTAAATTACTCTCATCCCTCAATGGTCCAGTCATCCAGCAGGTACCCAGTCCCATATCTCCAGCAGCAAGTACCAGATTCTCCATGGCAGCACTTGCACTTTCCAGAAAGGCTTTTTGCTCCCGTGGATCCTCATTTGTTTCAGCCAGCACCACTATAACTACTGGGGCGCCACCAAAATGAGCTGCAAACTTTACAAACTTTTCACTGGAAATTATTTCACTATCATTTTCCATTTTCCTGATAAATTCTTCTATAACTCCCTTGTAACTATTACCCAGCTGTTTAAGCAATTCACCTGAGATAACCAGGAACTCCCATGGTTGCCGGTTCATTGCTGATGGTGCCCAGTTAGCAGCATCTAATATCTTTAAAATATCCTCTTTATACACTGGTTGACTTTCATATCTTCTGATAGATCTTCTATTTTTAATTAAATCAAAAAATTCCATATCAATCATTCCCCACATTAATTTTGAAAACTTTTGTTGAAATTTCCATTATTTTACTTCGAGGGTAGATAATATCTGTAATTGTCAAAGTTTAATCCTTTTTAGTTTTTTTAAACTAATATTCAACTTTTTACAGGGATAAAAACTTATCATGTGGCTGCTAAGTTAACTAAATGAATTAGTTCAGTTAACTAAAATAAAAAAAATAAAGATGCTTAATCACAGCATCCTTTAACGTCTTTACACAATTCTTTTCCTTCTTTGGTACACTTTATTTCCATCCCATTTTCAGTGCGGGTGATGGTTGCCACAGTTTTATCTCCGCAGACTATTTTGCATTCTTTGTTTTCCATTTTTTCAAACCTCCAAATATTTTAACACTATTGGTTATCCGATAACATTATTTATATTTATCGGTAATCCGATATTGGATTACAGATATTGGCTACCCAATATTGGATAACAAATATTTTTTAATGGGGTTGTTTATACCATGATCATGAAATGCTGTGAGATGAAAGGTTTTTTAACCTATCTAATCCTCTGGATTTTGAACAAAAATAACTTAAATGGGGCTCAAATCAGCAGAGAATTGGAAAAAAGGAGAGGAAACAAACCAAGCCCGGGTACAATCTATCCTGCCTTGAAAGAATTAAAAAATAAAGGTTTAATAAAGATGGATGATGATAAAATTTATTCATTAACCGATGAGGGTCAGGAAGAACTTAAATCTGGCTGTGAATTCTTCTGCAAGATTTTTTATGATATGGAAGAGATGTCCAATTTTCCAGGATGATACTTTTAGGATTATTCACTTTTTAGGATACTTCACCTTTCAGGATACTTCACCCAATAAAATTAATATCTGGGTGAACCTAACTGAGAATTATTTATTTTTTGACTTTTGGGATACTATATCTGGGGAACCTTCATATAAAAAAAGTTAATATGAACTTTTTTTTGATGTAAACGACATCTTGTATGTTATTTATTACTCTCACTTTTAAAAAATTAATTCTAGAAGTAATTGGTTCATTAATAATGTTATGGTGGAATAACTATTGATTATATCTATTTTTTAAATAAATGAGGCTTTTTTCAGGATATTCAAAAGTCTAGCGCTTGCACATGGTGATTTAAAGCCATGGATCAATAGTATCATCATCTTAAATAGTTATATTTTTCATAAATAAGTCATAATAAGGTCTGATTTGCTTAAAAAAGAAACCAATAAAGCTTATTCAAACATGACTTTTCAAAACCGTTAATTCATCCGTTAAATTGAAAAAAAAGGCTTACAATAGATTTTTTTGGGGAAATTCCATCAAAATATTTATATAGTATGGGAACTGATCAATTGTTGTCCAAATAGCGTCCAATATCCAAAATAGGATGTTAAAGGACACGGAGGCGGTATAATCAATGAAATAATTATATTTTTAGTGTTAACTTTCACTAGTTTGGCACTACTTTTCCCCATCAGCAGTTCTATAGTATCTGCTGATGAGATGGCACCCTTCATTGAGGTAGTATCATGAATGAGAAATTAAGCAGGGTGCTGCTGTTAATGGGCGTAATGTTAACGGTAATGACTGTGGTGGCATTGGCACTTTTTGCGTCTGGAATTCCGGAAAATAATTCTAACTTGACAAAAGAGGAGGTAATGGCGATGGATAATAACACTACAAATAACACTACCATTAATTCATCCAATAAAAATATTAAAAATTTAATATCTCCAGCAGAAGCTCAGGAGATAGCAGAAAAATTCATAAAAGAACCTGGAGCCAAGGCAGGAATACCTAAATGGGATGAATCAGGTAATAAAATGGTTTACATAGTTCCAGTGGTAATCAACGGAACTAATGTGGGGGAAATAACCATTAACGCCCTTACAGGCGAGAATATGGGGGGTGCAGGAGGAGTGTCCTAATGGACATTCTCCTTAACTTCCATTACTGGATCTCAAATCATTAATTAGAATTAGATTGACAGACTTAAAATTAGATGGACTGGTTTAGAATTAGATGGACTGGCTATTTTTCTCAGATTCTTCTTTTAAAGCAAGGTTCATTAGTTCAAAACCAGACTTGGTATTTTTTATCAGAGTGGATCCAAATGGAACAAATAATCCATTAAATCTTTCTTTTTGAATGAACAAAGTTTTATTCTCATTTATTTCCTCAGTGGTCCAACTGTGTTCTCCATCAAACAGTTTCCGAATCCATAATATTCCCAGCCATCTTAATTTTTTTCCTGGCTGGTACTCCAGAATTTTTGGCTTAATTGTCATTCCACTGGAATGAGGAGGTTGTATAAAAGCTTCGAGGATACCTCCTTCCTGGAGATTTCCTGAAATCTTTTTCATAAATGGATTCCAACTTGGAAACTTATCAAAATCCGTCAATATGTCCCATACTGTACTGGTTGAGGCATTTATCTCGATTTCTGTATAAATTTCTCTCATAACTTTACTCTATTTTTTATATCACATAAAATTTATTTTCAAAAAAAATAAGAATATTATTTCCTCATGTTTTTTGCAGTTTCTATTTCCTCATATTATCTGAAGTTTCCAGAATCTTCCGTGCCACCCTCAAAGCCATGGCAGCAGTTAGCAATATGGTGGGAAGTCCCTGAGAACGGGGAGCCAGGGAAAGATCAGCCACCCACAATCCATCTGGAAGCCAGGACGGTTTCATACTGGGCACGTCCTCTTTTTTAAGAGGTACTGTTCCACCCAGATGTCCTCCGTTATGAACACCTCTGACAAATGGACCAGAAATCCCAGCACCTTCCATTACTTCCTGGGCCTGGCGGATGGCAGTATCCAATCTCTTCTCGTCATGATCAGTCAGTAATTTATCAACTGTCCCGTCAGCATGAACCGCGCCCTGTTCAATATCTGCCAGCTTAACCATTAATCCAACCCTATCCTGAATTGGAACCTTTCGCCATGGTTTGTGGAAGTAGTGGGAGAGAATATCTGGATATGGGGATAGAATGTAATCTTCATGTTTGGTGTACCATGCCATGGGGGGCTCTTCCAGCTGTCTGGCACCGGGCAAGGTTCCTCCCAGGGTTAACACTATGTCCACCCACAAGTGATCTTCTGCCTTTAAACCGGAATTTTTAAGTATCTGGGCAGTTCCAATACCTCCAGCTGCTAGAACAACCACATCTGCAGGGTATTGTTTATTGTCACTGGTTATAGCTCCAGTTACTCTACCCTTTTCAGTGGTTACCTTTTCCACTGGAGATTTACTCTGGAGACGTGCACCTTTGTTCACTGCTTCAAACAGGAATTTCCTGGAATCCCATCGTGCCCCACGGGCGCATCCCAATTCGCAGAGACCACAGTAATTACAGCGGGCCATATCAACAACTTTAGGAGTTGGTTGTGGGTTCAAACCCAAATTTTCAGCTGATTTGAACATTTTATGAGTGACTGGCCTCCAGGTTTCAGTAGGGATGGTTGTGGGGGTTAATTCACCCTCCAGTTCATCATATTCTGGAGTTAAATCCAGGCCAATCTCTTTTAATCCTCGATCAGCTCTTACCAGATTCCCACAGGCCAGTACGGTTGAACCGCCTGTTGTAAGACCCCTCACCAGAATCAGTTCAGGGGATGAGCGCTGTATGTTCATGGGTGGAAAGAAATGTTTAAAAGTACCTTCCCCTCCCAGTAAACCGAAACGACGCAGGGGTTCAGCCCATGATATATGTCTGGTGAAAGGCTTGAACGGGGGACCTGCCTCCAGTATTAACACTTCAAAACCTTTTGATTGCAATTCACGGGCTGCAGTAGCCCCTCCTGCCCCACTACCCACTACAATAGCTTTCATAATTTAATCTCCTAATTTAATCTCCTAAAGTAATTTCCTAAAGTAATCCCAAATTAATCTCCTAATTTAATTCCATTTGATTTACTAATGGTTTCTATTTTAATAGGTGCTAAACACTCAAAACACCCTTCAGTTATCCTTTTTGTAAATTTGATCTTTACATGGGAATTTAAACCCTGCACCACGCCTTCATCAGCCGCACTCAGAACACGGCAGGTGTCGGGGGTGTAATATTCTGCCAGGGTACAGTGGCTGACAAACATGGCTATTTTTCCATTTTCACCTTCTTCTTCAGCTTCTTTAATACTGAATTTGATTCCCAGTACATCATACAAAATCCTGGCGGCAGTGAAAAGATCATCAAAGCTGTTTCCCACTCCCAAAATTCTCTTGAACTTAACTCCCAGGGATAAACCTTCATTGAACATGGCTTTTCGCCCTTTTTTAATGGCTTCTTCACGTCCCATGGCACTTATCATTCTTTCAACCAGTTTATTATGAGTGGTGGCCATTATTTTTCTTCTTTCATCCAAATTTCCCTTTAAAACCATATCATAGCGTTTCACATTAAATTTTGAAGGTTTACTGGATTTTAAAGATATATTGGATTTTAAATCCTCATCAGCCTGGCCCTCCAACAGTTTTTCCAGGCCACGGGTAGTTTGTTGGGCCAGTTCATCCAGACCCCTTTTTTGGAACCATTCTGGAGTCCAAAAGGATACTATTCTTAGTCTAAGTCCCATTATCTGCCTCCAAATGGCCAAAGTGAAGGATAAGAGGGTTGGGGGTCCCCTGGTAAAGTGCATCAATCACATCTTGGTAACGCTGGGTGATAATCTCCCTTTTCAGTTTCATGTTGGCAGTAAGGTCCCCACCATCAATGGAAAGATCATTGGGGAGTATGCCCCATTTTTTAACCTGTTCCGGGCGTGAAAGATCTTGGTTAATTTTGTGGATGGTTTTTTCTATTTCCATGGGATCGTAATCATCTTCCACCCAGATAAGCGCACCCAGGTATGGTTTACCTTCACCCACCAGCATCACCTCACTGGTCCCTGGAGCATTTCTTATTAACGCTTCAATCCGTAAGGGATCAATGCTCTTACCGTAAGAGTTGATTATGAGTTCCTTCTTCCGTCCAGTTATAACCAGACTGCCCTCTGGGGTTATAAAACCAATATCTCCACTTTGAAGCCATCCTCCCTTCTTGGGAGGGATTACATCCGATTCAAAGTAACCCGGTGTAACCTGGGGCCCCTTCACCAGCACTTCTCCATCCCTGGCTATTATAATATTGGTTTCAGGCAGTGGTTCACCAACAGTACCTATCCTGTTAGCCCCCCTCCGGTTTAATGTCACTAGTGGTGCCTCTGTTAAACCGTAGGCATTGTGGATCTCCACATCCAGTGTATGATAATCATGGATTAGGTGCTGGCTGGAAGTAGCAGAACCAACTATAAGTTGAGAGCAATGATCCAGACCCGCTTTATCTAAAAATAACTTTCTCATTACTGGTTTCAAAATTTTCTTTCGTATTCCTGGTTTTAAATGGATGTAATGGCTGCCCATAAATGAATTATTCAACTGGGACCATAACTTCTCATAGAAACGGGGTACTGAGAAGAATATGGTTGGTTTTGCTTGGGGCAGGGCCGAGGCCAGGTCACCAAAGTCTTCCAGGAAGTATATCTTCAGGGGAGCCGGGGCATAATACGGAGAATAGGTTCCCAGTATGCCCTCAACAACGTGGTTCATGGGTAAAAAGGATAGATAACGTACTTCACGATTTCGATCTTTCCATGGGGGTAGTGAGGCCATACTTTCTGCCATCCACCTCAAATGTTCCTGGTTGAAGGTAACTCCCTTGGGCGTTCCAGTGGTGCCTGAAGTGTAACGGATGGTGGCCAGGGCATTGAAGTCAACTGGGGCCTGAATAAGTAAATTATTTTTAATATTTTGGTGATCTTTACCCTTTTCGAGGAATTTGGGCCATGATACAATACCACTGGGGATTGATTGTGACTCCCTGCAGAAGGAGATCATCTCCAGGCTGATATCCAGTTCCGATAGGCGTTTCATAAGGTGAGGAGTCCCAACAAACAGAATTTTCGCTTCACTGGTTCTTAGAATATTTTCTATCTCTTTTGGGGGGCTGGTGTAATATAATGGAACGCTAACTGCTCCTAAAAGACCGATAGCCACTTCCAATGTAAGGTAACGGGTGCTGTTTAAGCCCACCAGGGCTACACGATCCCCATGACCAACACCAGACTCTTTAAGGGAATGGTAGGATGAAATGATATCTTCACGCATCTTTGCTGCGGATTTCTCCTGGACGCCATCCGGGGTGATATCATAATATTTCACAGGGTAGCTGCGGCCTCCCAGGCGATATAAAACTTGTTCATGAACGGTACGTTCTGAACGATGGAAAAATCCATGGTAAACAGCATAATCTAGGAGGTGAGGTAAATATTCCTCCCATTTCTGATTGTAATCTCCTAAAAGATTATTTGTATTTTCCCGGCTGAAGGTGTGTTTTTCATCCAGATAGGGTGCCAGTGTGAACAGGATATTTAAAATCCCTGATTTGGGTTTGGAAGATCGGGTGGATATCCTCTGGATTAGGGATGCTACTGGTATGAAAATTGGTTGGGGAAGTTTAAGATCCAGTTTATCCTGTGCCCATATTCGTACCTGCTCCAGGAGTTGGCTAATGGTTGGTAAAGCCTCCGGTGGTGCAGTTAGGTGGAATGTTTTCCCTTCAGCCTCCCTGTTAAAGGTTAAATTACCCACGGCATGGGCAACGTAATCAATTGGGACCATATTCAGGGTGAGGTTGGAACTGGTGGGAATGAATCTCAGTTTTCCATTTAAATAAAGTTTAAAAAGGGCGTAAACAGTGTTGAATGTTTTTATATCGCCAGTTTCCGAATCTCCAACCACCATTCCTGGTCGGAAGATGGAGTAGGGAATACCTGATTTTAGGACAGCTTGTTCTGCCTCATATTTACTTTTCTCGTAGTTACTCCAGAAGTCTGTTGTAACCTCATTAATTTCATTAACATTAGCTTCATTAGCTTCATTAGCTTCATTAACTTCATTAGCTTCATTAGCTTCATTAGCTTCATTAGCTTCAGGTTTAACTTCGAGGTCTTCTAAGATGAGACCCTTGCGTTTACCTGCCACGTATGCTGTGGATAAGTGTGCAAAACGTTTAAAAATACCATTTTCCTGGGCTTGGACTGCTAGTTTTAGAATGTTCTGGGTTCCGTCCACGTTGGTCTTCCTGAGATCTTCCAGGGGTGCATGGAGCCGGAGATCAGCCACGGTATGAATGATATGTGTTAAGGTCAAAACAAGGTTCTGGTAATCTTCATCAGCCATCCCCAGATCTTCCAGGGTAACATCACCCGGTATGACTGTAACTCGATCCTTCATGGCTTCTTGAAGTTCAATCCAATCGTACCATGATCTTTTTAAGCGTAACCTGGCATTTTCTTTATCTTTGGCTCTTACCATGGCTATAATTTCTATTTCAGGGAGGTGAATTAGCTGGCGGGCGATCTGGGTTCCCAGGAATCCATTTGCTCCAGTCAGTAGCACACGGGTTTTCATTATTTCCACCATTTTATTCTAACCTATCTCAAGTGCCTTCATTTTATTTTGGATTTTATAGAATTATTAACGTATCTTCATTTAAGAGATGAAATGTTTTTTTCTTTAAGGAACTTTCCCAGTAAGATCCGATTCTTTTGGGATAGAGTTACCTGTTCCCGCAATCCTTCTTCCAGCATATCTTTCTCTAAATTACTATTTGCTAAAAGTAAATCTATAGTTCTTCTGAGATCTTCCCATAAATGGGGTGCATCGTGGCATATAAAGTAGTCCTGGTAAAGTTCGAGATCCTGGTATAGTGAAGTTAGCCTGGGATCATGGGCCACAGCTATCTGGGGAACACCAGCACGGAGAGATAACACTGCGGCATGATAACGTGAAGTGACCAGTAAATCCAGATCAGAAAGCATACTTGTCATCTGGGATGCATTGTACTGGCCAGATGAAATTATCCTGCATTGGTCTTTGTTTTTCATTTTTCCCAGAATATTCTCAGCCAGAGGGTGGTCCAGTTCTTCCATACAGATAAGAGCAACACTCTTACCCTGTTTTTTAACTATCTCATCTGCAGTCTGGGCCCACCCTTCAATAAGTTTTTCACGTGTGTTCTTCCTTTCCGTGGAGCGGGAAAAATAATAAGGCCACTTGTAAAGATCTTTTTTGCGTCCCCACGGTCGGATAACCACGGGCCAGAGTGAAAAATCCACCACAGTCAGACCAACCACGCCATTTGAAGATTCAGGCCATATTTTATTTAAGAAATCATGGTCTGTTTCTTCTTCCTGAAAGGTGTAGGCACAATCTGCAGTGGAGGTTATGGGAGCAGTTACACCAGTCTTTTGAAGTTTTTCCATGGCATGACTGGTCCGGGTGATGATGAGATCAGTTTTACTGGCCTCCCTTTTAACCAGCCACCTGTTCAGGGAGGATAACTCACCAGCATCCACAGCATAAGCCAGGCAGGGTTTATTATGATGATGAGCACGGTTAGTGGCCCACAGAAATGCCCAGAGAAGTGCGGAAGTCCAGGTGTCCATGTAACAGCTTCCCTCAACCAGGAGTACCAGGTCGTGTTGCTTCACCAGCTTGTCAATGGCAAAGAAAAAGATGGAAGGAATGGGAGCAATGTGTAAGTGTTCATCTTCTGCAAGGTAACGGCGCAGGTTCTCTTCATTTAAGGTGGGAACGGTAATCTCCACATTGGGTCCCAGTAAACTCCGTATATCTTCGATTATTGCCAGTAGTCTGGCTTCGGATCCGGTGTTGTTGGCACCGTTATATCCAACCAGGAGAACCCGGGGACCAGTAAATTTTTCTCCGGATTTAAAGTCATGGTTGGCAGTGTTATTTTGCATATTAATTCCCTGAAATATTCTTGAATGTCTTCTAATAATCAAAACTTCAAATAATCAAAAATGTCCGTTCAATAATCAAAAATTCCCTGAATATATTCTAATAGATTAAATCATTATCCTAATAAATTAAATAACGATTTAGGCTACTAATTGAACATTCACCTTCAGGGTAGTGTTTATTCCACGTACACTTTGATTTTGGTTTGTTCTTCATCATCGATGACATCAACAATTTTACCCTCTGCCCCATTTTTAATGGCATCTAAAATCTCATCAAGGTCTATGTTGTCCAGTCCAGAGTCCTTGAATTTGGGATCGTATTTTTTGGCCAGTTTCAACCCTACATCTACCAATGAAATGGGTATGTTAACATTCACTTTGGGTTGATCATCCAGGGTGTAAACCCTAACCTTTAACCATTTAACATCCTTTAGAGGAGCAATTTCCTCCTCATTACTTTCTAGAGCAGCTAAAAGCTCAGTTGCTTCTGCTGCACTGATCTTTCCATCTTCCACCATTTCCAATATCTGAATTTTCTCTTCTGATACATTTTTAGACATTATAAATCCTCCTAACTTACCATCAGTCATCTTACTCCTCAACAATTATTTACTCAACAACTTCAAAGCTTCGTCCTTGTTGATTTCTCCCTTACTGAGTTTTTCCAGGATTTCCTTCTGGTTAACAGCTGGTTTTTCCAGCTTGTACCCCAGGGTGGAGATGACTTCATCCAGCTTATTCCTTACCGTGGGATAGGATATGCCCAGTTCTTTTTCTATTTCCTTAATATTGCCCCTGTTTTTGATGAAAACTTCAACAAAGTATTTCTGTTGTTCGCTTAACCTGCAGAACTTGCATAACTCGAATTCACCCCGAATAGTTGTTTCACAGTTTTTACAGTATATCTCGGTGATTTTGGTTTCACTCTTACAGATGGGGCAGCTTCCTGGTACTTCACGTTTCAAATTCATTCAACTCCTTGACTTGCCTTGCATTTTAATCAAACAGTGTAGATCTTCACCTTCACTTTGTCCTGGTTTTCATCCCAGGTATCGATGTTCACCAGTTCAAATGGTTCTTCCTGTTCCAGATGTTCCAGGATCATTTCAATATCCTGGGGAGTGAGGTTCTTCAGTATGGCATCCATACCTGGATTACCAGACTGCATCATTTTACCATTCCTGATTTTAGAAGGACCGTATTTAAATGCCAATTTCAAGATCCATCTTAACGTTGAAAAACGCAACGCTGGAATGGGAATCGAGAATTTAGAAGTTTTTACATGTATTTTTAACTTTTTAGCCTTCATTATCCCACCTAAAATAGTAGAGTTCCTGAAGGTTCTCTACTTGGTTATTAAATAATTCTAATTAATACTATATAAAATTATTGATAATCTTAATTCAAAGTTCAAAAATATCAATATTCAAATTAATATTTTCAATGTTAGTGAAGATTTACTGATCTTTTTTTTCTCCAGGTCCCATATCCCTCATCATGAAAAAAATCACCCTTAACATGATTCCAGTCACTGTTCTGGTTAAAAAACCTACTCCTGTGGGCTGATAATATTCCTTACCCTGGTAAAACTGGTAGTCTGCTGGTAAGTACTCTTTAACGTCCCGGGAAATAGTCTGAAAGATCCGGAAACCCATATATTCCTTAATACTCACTTTCGGTGATTCTCCTTGTTCCATGGATTTCAGGGTTTGGTCAAATTTCTGCACGGATTTTTGCAGTGCTTTACTGTTTTTCTTTTCTAAACCCTCTGTTGCAGGCCATGGTGGGGTGGTAAGACCACATTTACCTGCAACCTTGTATCCCCAGGCTCCTGTTATCATTTCCATGTATTCAAGAGTTTCTTTAGCTCCTATTCCTCCGGTGGTGCACAGGACCATTGCCTTCTTACCGAGGTATTCTGGTCGGTGGCAGAGGTAGGCTACCCTGTCAATGAAGTTCTTCAGCAGGGCGGTAACATTCATAACGTAAACCGGTGAAACCATGACCAGGCCATCTGCTTCTTGCATTTTCTCCTGGATCATCTGCCGGTCATCTTTCAGGGGGCAGAATTCGATTCCCCTGGATATGCAGTTGAAACATCCCCTGCATGCCTCGAGATTGGCGTCCTTAAGGAACAGATATTCAAATTCATAATCTCCCTGTTTTTTCATTTCTTCTTCCAGTTTACGGGCGGCCTGGTAACTGTTTCCCTTTTTTCGTGGACTTCCAATGATGGTTAGAATTTTCATATTTTCACTTCATCTGATTAATAGCATCTTTTTTAGATTTTAATGGCATTTAAGAAGAATTCATTATGGTTGGCCATTTTTTCCATGGCCATTTCCATGAAAGAATCGAAATCTTCGTCGTACCTCAGGACGTAGTACTCGAAGAACAGGTAGATTGGAAAGGAGAAGTATTCATGGGCCAGTGTCCTTGGATTTAATGGTTTGATCATCTTCTTTTCGATCATCGTCCGGAACGTGTTCTCCCAGATATCGATTGGAGCTTCTAAGAGTTCTTTTTTGAAGAATTCCCTTATTTTTTCGTTGTGATAAGTTTCAATGGATACCAGGCGCCATATCTTTTCCATCTGAGGAGTGTTGATAATTTCCATGTACATCCTGGCTCCCTGCTGTAGATATGCTTCCGGGTTCTCTTCTATGAGAGCAGATTCTTCTTCCTCAGAAAAGACACTCTGGTGAAGTTCATTCATGAAATAGTCAATTATGGTGTCCAGAATAGCTTCTTTATTTTTGTAGTGATTGTAGATTGAACTTTCCCTTATTCCAACCTCGCGAGCTATTTCCCTCACACTAACCGCATCAAAACCCTTCTGTGAGAATAATTCCAGGGATACATCGAATATTCTTTCCTTGGTAGGTTTGGTTTCTGCTCCTGCTTTTTGATTTTTCATGGTAACACTTCGAATTTAACTAACGTTCGTTCGTTAATATAAACATCGATGTCATAGTATATATAACTAACGTTCGTTCGTAAGCGATATCAACTTAAGTACTACTTATGCCTAACAATCTATGATATTATGAGTAAGAGGATTATGTTGGATAGGGATTTTTTTGCTGATTTTAAAAATAGTCTAAGTTTGAAAGCTATTTTAATTGGTTTAATAATTGGAGTTATCTTTTTTTTAATTGTCAAGAGATATGATATTTTAAGCCCAACACCAATTGTTTTTGGTTGTGGGTTTATTTCCGGTTATATTGCTGGTGGAAAAAGTAAAAATGGAATAATTAACGGTTTTATTGGCAGTTTAGGTTATCCACTCACATTACAGTCATTATTTTTTATTTACTATCCTTATTTGCCCATAAAAATTCCTATTTTCACTCTCATAGTCAATACAACTATTATTCTAATTGTATGTGGATTAATAGGTGCACTTGGTGGTTTAATTGGAGTTAATATTAAAAAACCCCGAAATAATGGAAATAACGCGGGTCAAAAACATTTAGTTTGTGACAAATGTGGAGGTTACTATGAGCTCCAACTTGGTGAATCTCCTGAAGATTTCACTGATAAATGTGAATGTGGTGGGAATTTGAAATATGTTCAGGATCTGAATGATACAGATGAATAAAAAAATTTGTCTTAATGTGGAATAGTTATGGGGAATGAGAATAAACGTGCCTTAATTTTTAAAAAAAAAGAAATAAGAAATTATTCAGGTGGGAAAACTTCAAAGAACAATTCTTTAAATTCACCAATGAATTCTTTAGGGAATTTTAAACCAACACAGATTATGAGAACCCCGGTTCGAAGGGTTCCATTTTCATCGTTGGGATCTTCCATTAATTCTTCATCAAAAACCAGATTTACCCGGGACTTTTCCTGAAGGAAATCCCATAGTGTTTCTTTTTCAGGGGATTTTCCTTTTTCTACAATATTATTGCGGAGGGTTAGCTGTAAAAATCTCTCCCACTCTCCATATTCGCAAAATTCAATCCAAACTGACCCCTTGTAATCAACACATGAATTGCAGGTTTCCAGTTCCCAGTGAAAGAAGTTTTTAATGATATCTTCCATTCCTTCATCTACCAGAATATAAAAATCATCTTCAAGTTTAAGCTCTACCTGTTTATGTCCCATTTTAATTCCTCCTAATTATCGTTAAACTTTTTACTTGTTCTATTTTTGTTTTTTCTATTATAAAAAACGACTTAAAAATAAAATATTCTATTAAAATACGTTTTAATCAATTATCCCTGAACATAGGGTGTGATGTTATGGTTAGGTATATTATTTCAAAACCAGGAGATGATTATATGTTTCATGTAATGTAAGGAGATTTCAGATAATAAGCGGCGAATTTGAAAGATGATTGGAATCTATTTGTATGTTATAGGGTTACGGATTAAAAAGCCTATTATGATGACTGTTAGAAGGAGAACGATGGCTCCAAGCAGTATTAACCTGGTTATCTTTCGTTCACTTTCCTTTTTTAATCTTTCACTTTCCAGTTCATCATCTTGACCTGTCATTTTATATTATTTTATTAAAGGTTCTATTTAGAATTAATTGATAATGCTCCTAAATTTCCCTAGAAATAGATTAACTAAAAGTTCAGTCAGTTAATTGTTAATTTATCTATTACATCCATCGAAAAATTAGGGAAATAAAACCGATTAGATGGAAGGTAAAATCCACTAATAAGGTCAATTTATTTTAATTTCTTAGCAGAAGCTCCCTTTATCTTCTAACCACATTATTAATGGTGATGGCTATTAGGAGTAAAACTGGCCAGATTTCCAGCCTACCCATCCAGAAATCAATAATGAACACTATTTTAACCAGTACGGGTGAATCTGGAGTCATGATTCCACTGGAAAGTCCCACGTTACTCAGGGCGGAGGCTACTTCGAATATCACCCTGGAAATATCGGGATAGTAAATCAGGACGATGATTACACTTACAATGTATACCACCAAGTAGGTGGATAGAAATGCCCCGGTTAATCTCAAAACATCATCAGTTATCTGTAGTTCAGTCACGTGGTGCAACTTTTTGGCCATAACTGCTTTACCGGGTAATATGAATGATTTAACCTGCCAGGATATCCCCTTGAGAAGTATGCCTATCCTTAGCCACTTAATACCCCCACCGGTAGATAGGGATCCGGCACCAATGATCATGAGTATGGTCATGAGGAAAGTACCCAGACCAATCCACTTACTCAAGATGTCTGGATAGAATGCAGTTTGCAGTCCGGTGGTGGTAACGGCTGAAACCACCTGGAACAGGCTGAACCTTAAATTAAGCAGGAAATCATTCCCATAAACCTGATTGTTATATAGCATGAAGGTCACCAGGGCTGTGGAAATTATTATAAGACCAAAAGCAACTTTTGTTTCTATATCTTTGAAGTATTCTCTCCAGTTCCCTTTAAGTACAGTGTAGTGCAGGGCAAAGTTGGTGGCACCGATCATCATCACGATCATGGCTGCCAGTTCTATCCAGAAGCTGTTGTAGAACAGGATACTTGTGTTATGCATTCCAAACCCTCCAGTGGATAAAGAAACGAAGGTGTGGAATACAGAGTCAAACAGTGGCATTCCTGCGGCTAAAAATAGGAGAATTCCAATTCCAGTGAATAAGAGGTATATGTAAACAATAATCCTGGTTGAATGCTTAATACTGGGTACTAATCTTTCTTCTCGGCCTTCTGCCAGGTAAAGGCGCATTACATCAGCACCGGTGGATCTTAAAAGTGCAAGAAGAAGGAATATGATTCCAAGACCACCAATCCATTGGGTGAAAGCCCTCCAGAAGTTCATGGTATAAGAAACTGCATCCAGGTTTGCGTACATGCTGAAACCAGTTGTTGTGAAACCAGACATGGCCTCAAAATAAGAGTTAAGATAAGATAAATCCCCGGAAAGATAGTAGGGTAAAGCTCCCAGTGCACAGGCAATAAGCCATATGATGGTGGAGAAGATCATGGCACTTTTCAGTGTCATTTTAATTTCAACTTTAAACAGTTTCACCAGAAGAAAACCAATAATCATACTTATAATGGCAGAATAAAGAAAAGGAGCTATGTATTTCGGTTCATTATAGATAAAAGTGATTAATATGGGAATTAACATGGCGGCTGCCAGGAGTATGCACACATTCCCGGTATGGTGCAGTATAGTCTTAACTTCTCTTCTACTCAAGCGGTGAATCTGTTGCATTGCCCACAACCCCTTATTCTTCACTCTAGAAATACCTTAATTTTTTCTAGCCGGTAAAGGTAGATCAGACTAACATATAATCTTTGTTATTAATGAAGTAACCTAATTTAGTCTTTGATTAAATTATCATCCAGTACTGAAAATTAGATATACTTCATTTCAGGTTGACGTATGTAAGTGATAGCTGATATATGATTAGTTATAAGATTAATAGTTTGCTTGCGGTTGCATGAGTATTTTTTTTTAAATATAATTAATTCAAAATGGATGAAATAAAATAAAATTCATAATTAATTTTTTTAACGTTAAATAAAGAGGTCTCTGTATTTTTATGCAAAGTTTATCTACTGTTTTTTTGAGCAAAATTTAAATAGGAGAAAGTACGATCGTTACGAGGTTTAAAATTTCCCATATTGTGAATTGACTTATCGAAGTCACCGTGGGAATAAGTTAAATAGTCACCCATTGCAAGTCTATGCAGTTTAAAATTAAGGAAATGTCTTTATTAGTCCTGAAAATTTAATTCGGTAGGATATTTTTCCTACAGGCATGTTTCCTTAGTTGATCGAGTATAGGAAGATGGAATGGAAGTGAGAGGTGATCTCGGTAATGAATATCTGGAAAATAGAAGACATAAAACTTGTGAGTGTAATTGATAAAATGAATGTAATATAGTCCAATGGAGCTATCTCAGTCTGAAATCTAATGCAGCTTAAATCTGTTGTAAAATGATTTAAAGATGATAAGAGGTTAGTTCTCATGAAACTTAGTGTTTAAACATGTTGTAGATTCCTACCTAGGGGTGTATAATAATGGAAGTTGCAGAAAAAGAAGATGGTGATTCATTTATGGGTGATGATTCGTCTTCATTTATAGAGAATTATTCATCTATTGATAATTGTATGGAACTAACCGTAAATACTGAAAAATTAAATTTCAATGCGGAATTAAATTTCAATGTAAAAAATTCTTACAAAGACCATACTACTTTTAACAAATCATTTTTGCCATGTAAAAAGCGGAATTATCCTGGATTTAATGACTATTCTGGATATAACCATTTTTCTGAATTTGAGTACTATTCTGGATTTAACCTTTATCCTGGGTTCAACCATTCTGGATTTAATCAAGATTCTAGATTTAACCCTTATTCCGAATTCAACCTAATTACTAACTTAACTGTTTCTAAGGTAACAAACGATTCTAATAAACCAAATATAACTAGTTCTGTGATAGATTACAGAACGAGGGGGGTTATGGGATGGCAACAGAAGATCTGATTTTTATTCTAATCCTCCTGGTGGTCACGGTTGTTCTGGCGGTGCCCATTGGAAAATACATGTCCAAGGTTTTCACCGGGCAGAGAACCTTCATGACCCCGGTCATGCAACCGGTGGAACGTTTCATCTACCGCCTGGTTGGGGTTGATGAAAATGAGGAGATGAACTGGAAACGCTATGCCTATTCACTTATAGTTTTTAACATTATCGCCATACTATTTCTTTTCACCCTGCAGCTATTACAGGGATATTTACCACTTAACCCTGAAGGTTTTCCGGGTGTAAGATGGGATACTGCCCTTAACACCGCAATTTCTTTTGTAACCAACACCAACTGGCAATCCTATGCTGGTGAAACCACCATGAGCTACCTCACCCAGATGATGGGTCTGGCAGTTCAGAACTTCGTCTCAGCAGCAGTGGGAATTGCCGCGGTTCTGGTTCTAATCCGGGGATTTATCCGCAAAAATACAGAAAATCTGGGTAATTTCTGGGTGGACATGACCCGTTCGGTGCTTTACATACTCTTACCCCTTTCTGTAATCCTGGCACTCTTACTGGTTTCACAGGGAGTGGTTCAGACCTTCGACCCTTATGCAACTGCCCAGACCATTGAAGGAGCCAATCAAATTATTCCCCTTGGGCCCGCAGCATCACAGGTTGCAATAAAAATGCTGGGATCCAATGGTGGCGGGTTCTTCAACGTGAACTCTGCTCACCCCTTCGAGAATCCCAACGGCATAACCAACTTCCTGGAATCCATAGCCATACTCCTATTACCAATGTCTCTGGTATTTGCCTTCGGCTACATGATCCGGAACTTCAAACAGGGACTGGCAATATTCGCGGTGATGATGATTCTCTTTGTCACTGGACTGGGAGTGGCCTTATGGTCTGAAGACCAGACCAACCCCATCATTGAAAAAATGGGAGTCTCCAGTGGAAACCTGGAAGGAAAAGAAGTGAGATTGGGAGTTGGTGAATCCACTGCATGGGGAGCCGCCACCACCATTGTTTCCAATGGTGGGGTGAACATGATGCACGACAGTGCCATGCCCCTCACCGGATTGGTTTTCATGTTCAACATGGCAACCGGGGAAGTTATATTTGGTGGATTGGGAGTGGGACTGGCTGGAATGTTATTCTACGTCATTTTAACCATGTTCATAGCCGGACTAATGATCGGCAGAACACCTGAATTCCTTGGTAAGAAATTAGGTCCCCCGGAGATGACACTGGCGGTCATACCTCTGGTAGTGCCTCAGGCAGCCATACTGATCCTGGCGGCAATTGCCCTATCCACACCGGATGGTCTGGCCGGTCTCAACAACCCTTCAGCACACGGCATGTCTGAAATACTCTATGCCTACTTCTCCACAATAGGGAATAATGGTTCAGCATTTGCAGGGTTGAGTGCCAACACTGTATTTTATAATCTAACCCTCGGCCTGGCCATGCTCATTGGTAGATTCGCCACCATAATCCCTGCAATTGCCCTGGCAGGCTTACTGGCTAAAAAAGGAAAAGTTCCCACCAGTTCAGCAACCTTCCCCACCACCGGTCCATTATTCATTATACTGGTGGCAGGAGTGGTAATATTACTGGGAGCGCTTACTTTCTTCTCAGTATTTGCTTTGGGACCCGGACTCGACCACCTGTTCATGCAGGGAGGAAATATAACATCATAGGGAGGTGTGATCATGAAAGAGAAAACTTCAAGCATTTTCCAAAAAGAAATTTTAATACAGGCCCTTAAGGGATCATTCACCAGATTAAATCCAATCACCCTCCTTAAAAACCCAGTAATGCTCATAGTGGAAATAGGGGCAGTGATCACCACAGTACAAACCATCATTAACATAATAACTGGTGCAGGGTACCTGTTCAACATTCAGATCACCCTATGGTTATGGTTCACAGTTTTATTTGCAAACTTCGCCGAAGCCATAGCAGAAAGCCAGGGAAAAGCCCGCGCTGAATCTTTAAAACGCAGTAGAAGTGAGGCACAAGCCCTAATCCTCCATGATGATGGATCTACCGAAGAAGTATCAGCACTTTCCCTGAAAAAAGGTGACCGGGTACTGGTGGAAGAAGGGGACATCATACCCAGTGATGGGGATATAAGTGAAGGTACGGCGCTGGTGGATGAATCAGCGGTTACTGGAGAATCTGCCCCAGTAGTAAGGGAATCTGGAGGGGATAAAAGTGGAGTAACTGGTGGAACCAAACTACTCTCCGGTACCATCAAGATCCAGATCACTGCAGATCCAGGCCACACCTTCCTGGATAACATGATCGGTATGGTGGAGAGTGCCAAAAGGCAGAAAACACCCAATGAAAAAGCCCTTGAGATTCTCCTCATTGCCTTAACTACACTGTTCGTAGCGGTGGTAGTCACTCTACCTGCATTTGCCGGTTACATGGGAATATCCATATCCATACCAATTTTAATAGCTTTGTTGGTGTGTCTGATGCCCACAACCATCGGAGCACTCCTACCAGCTATCGGTATTGCGGGTATGGATAGGTTACTGCAGCACAATGTGGTGGCCTTAAGTGGCAGGGCAGTGGAAGCCTCTGGAGATGTAAGTGTGGTTCTACTGGATAAAACCGGGACCATCACCCTGGGAAACAGAATGGCCACAGAATTCATCCCGGCTGCGGATGTTAAGATGAATGATTTGATCCAGGCCTCTTTGATGTCCTCTCTGGCCGATGAAACACCAGAAGGACGTAGTATTGTCAAGTTAGCCAAGAAAGAACTGGACATCCACGGGAGAAATATCCACCCACCTGAAGATACCATATTTGTCCCTTTCACTCCTGAAACACGAATGAGCGGGGTGGACATAGGTTCAAATAAGATCAGGAAGGGATCAGCAGATGCCATAGAAACCTTTGTTGTGGGTAACGGTTTAACAGTCTCTCCTGAGGTAAAAAAAGCGGTGGATGATGTGTCCGTAAAAGGCGACACTCCACTGGTGGTGGCCAACGAAAACGGGGTACTGGGTGTCATACGGCTGAAGGATATTATAAAGAAGGGTATTAAAAACAAGCTGGCCCAGCTAAGGCGTATGGGAATCAAATCCATTATGATAACTGGAGACAATCCCCTAACAGCTGCTTCAATAGCTGCTGAAGCTGGAGTGGATGATTTCAGTGCCCAGGCCAGGCCGGAAACCAAGCTGGAGATGATCCGTAAATATCAATCTGGAGACAATCAGTATCTGGTGGCCATGATTGGAGATGGAACCAACGATGCACCGGCACTGGCACAGGCTGATGTTGCCGTGGCCATGAGTGCAGGAACATCTGCAGCCCGGGAAGCAGCCAACATGATAGATCTGGATTCATCCCCCTCTAAATTACTGGATATAGTGGAGATCGGGAAGGAAATCCTCATCACCAGGGGAGCTTTAACCACCTTCAGCATAGCCAATGATGTGGCAAAGTATTTCGCAATAATTCCCGCTGTATTTGCAGTAGCCTACCCCGAACTGGGTATTTTGAACATTATGGGTTTGTCCACACCATCCAGCGCAGTTCTAGCAGCAGTAATCTTCAATGCTATCGTGATCCCCCTGCTGATCCCCCTGGCATTAAGGGGAGTTAAATTCCGTGAAACATCGTCTGTATCCAGACTGCTGGGTATGAATCTCCTCATATACGGTGGTGGGGGATTGATTATACCATTTGTAGGTATCAAACTACTGGATATTTTAATAACCACATTAGGACTGGGAGGTTAAACCATGAAAGACTTAGAAAGAGCAATATTAATATTCGTGGTGTTCACCATATTCCTGGGCATAATTTACCCCCTGGTTATCACTGGAATATCTCAAGTCGTATTTCCAGAACAGGCCAATGGAAACCTGGTAAAAAATGGAAATGGAACTGTAATTGGTTCCCAACTTATAGGACAGAACTTCTCAAGTCCTGCCTACTTCCACGGCAGGCCCTCAGTAATTGACTATAACTCCAGCACATCCAGTGGATCCAATCTGGGACCAACCAATCAAAAACTGATTGCCAATGTTACCCAGAGAATACAGCAGATTAAAACCGAAGATTCCTTACCGGACAATGCAACCATCCCTGCGGACCTGGTTCTTGCATCTGGCAGTGGACTGGAAGGATACATCTATGTGGATTCAGCCATGATCCAGGTTCCAAGAATTGCCAGTACCAGGGGAATAAGCGAGTCCCAGGTTAGGGAGATAATAACCAGTAACCAGGAGAACACTTTCCTGGGACTGGGGAAGGAAATTGTAAATGTGTTGAAACTCAACATAGCCCTGGACAACCTTAAAAAGTAATGGAAGATGGGAAACATTGAGGAGAATTGGAAAAATAAGAAAATGAATGAAGAAAACCAGAGACCCGACCCGGACCAGCTCCTAAGTTTAATTAAAAAAGAAGAGAGCAGGAAAGATCAACGAAGGGGACACCTGAAGATATTCCTGGGATATGTGGCCGGAGTTGGAAAAACGTACAGAATGCTCTCCGAGGCACATATTCTCCAAAAGCAGGGGAAAGATGTGGTGGTGGGTATTGCAGAAACCCATGGAAGATCAGAAACCAGAGAACTCCTTAAGGGATTGGAAGTGATCCCCCGCCAGAAGATAGATTACAGGGGGATCACACTGGATGAGATGGACATAGACCAGGTTCTGAAAAGAAAACCAGATTACGTGCTGGTGGATGAACTGGCCCATAACAACGTTCCAGGGTCACGCCACCTCAAACGTTATCAGGATGTGGAAGAACTCCTCAATGCAGGTATCAACGTCTATTCCACTCTCAACATCCAGCACATAGAAAGTATCAATGACATTGTACGGCAGATTACTGGTGTGGAAATTAGGGAAACGGTTCCCGATAAAATTATAGAGTTAGCAGATAAGATCGAACTGGTTGATCTGCCCATTGATGAATTATTGGAAAGACTCAAAGAGGGGAAAGTTTACATCCCTGAAAAAGCTAAACAGGCAATGGAAAACTTTTTCACCGAAAAAAATCTGGTTGCATTAAGGGAAATGGCCCTGAGATACGCCACAGTACATGTGGATTATGACATGGACTATTACCTTAAAAAAGAAAATATACTAGGGCCCTGGGAAACCAGCAACCGCATAATGGTATGCATAAGTCCCAATGCATCTTCTAAAAGGTTAATTCGAATAGCGCACCGGTTCGCGGATCGCTTTAATGCAGAATGGTTTGCAGTTTATGTTGAACCCTCTTACAAACTCAGAGTGAGGAAAGGGGAAATTCAACAGCTGGAAAACAATCTGAAACTGGTCGATGAACTGGGGGGTATGGTCTTTCGTTTAACTGGATCCATCTCTGATGAAATAGTATCTTTAGCCCAGTCAAAAAACATTACTCTTATTTTAATGGGACATTCACGGAGAACACGCCTCCAGGAACTTATTGAAGGTTCCATAATCAACAAAGTAATCCAGAAAAGTGATGCACAGGTTTTGGTTGTGGAAAATGAGGATAAATATCCTGAAGATTCAACTTTCAAGAAAAAGGATTCCGATACAACATTCGATTGGAAACCCTACGCTGTCAGCTTGATAAGCATTGGGGCCACTCTCATAATCTGTTTGATGTTACAACCATTCATTGAAGCTATTAACATACCCATGATCTTCATCATACCGGTAGCTCTTACTGGTATGCTGGCAGGGAGAAAAGCCGGAATATTAGCTTCATTACTGGCAGTGGTAGCCTTTGATTTCTTCTTTGTCCCACCATTTTACACCTTCGCTGTTGATGATGTAAGGTTCATCCCCACTTTCTTAGTGTTATTCGTGGTGGGAATAATTACCAGCTTACTGGCGGACACGGTTAAAAGGCAGGTTGAATACACCAGGCAACGAGAAGCATTCATATCCTCTTTATATGATTTCAGTAAGGATTTATTAATTTCTCAGGATCTGAATGACATTTTAGATAGGAGCACCCGTTACATAGCTGAATCTTTTAATTATGAGGTTTTAATACTCCTTCCTGATGAAGAAAATAATTTAAAAATGAGGTCACGTTTTGGTGAAAGTGAAACTTATGATGGTCACGAACTGGGTGTTTCAAATTGGGTTTATGAAAATAAAAAAGAGGCTGGATGCGGAACTGATACATTAGCTTCTTCTAAATGGTATCATATTCCATTAAAGGTCCAAAATGGAATTTTAGGTGTTATGGCTATTTCTCCTGATGTTAATATGGATAGTAGGGAGAAACGTTTGATTGATGCATTTGCCAGCGTGGTTGCACTGGCATTATCCAACTCCATCAATAAAAACTAGTAACTACTTTCCATAACTAATTTTTTTATCTTAAAATCTTCATATCTATTTTCCAATGAGAAATGAAATTCCAATGGGAGAATTTAACAGTATACTTTCAATAATTGGACTTTTAAACAGAAGTCCCTTACTCCGAGGGCCCAGTATGTATTATGTAAAAGAGGAAGAGACATGAGAAGAAGTGATAAGGAGATAAAAGACTCACAAACTATCAAAAAAGTATTTGAAGAAGCTGAAATTTGTAGAATAGCATTAGTAGATGGTGATGAACCATATTTAGTCCCTATGAACTTTGGTTATAAAAACAACACTTTATATCTCCATTCGGCCACTGAAGGACATAAAATTGACATTTTGAAGGAAAACAACAGTATTTGTTTCCAGATGGACATTAAAACAGAAATCATAGCATCTGATAATCCATGTAACTGGAGTGTTAAATATCTAAGCGTCATTGGTAATGGTAAAGCACAATTAATAGACAATGCAACCGAGAAAATAAACGCATTAAATATTATAATGGGCAAATATGCTCCTGATATTGCTTCTTTTGAGTATTTGGATGAGGCGGTTAGGAAAGTTTCAGTGATTAAAGTAAAAATAGATGGTATAACTGGCAAAAAATCAGGATATTAATCATGAAGCACGATCAAGCAGTGGCTGATGATTAAATTTGGATTTATATTATTTGGATTAATTTTAAATTTTAAAGTTAAAGTGACTAATAAAAGTATAAGGAGTGGGTTAACATGGAACGGTATAACCGTGGCTGGGAAAAACTTAAGGAAATTGATGGAAAATCTGGAGAAGCAGTGGTTGAAAGTTTAGAAGATATTGCACCAGATCTGTCCAAGTACGTGATTGAATTTTCATTTGGAGACATCTACTGTAGACCGGGAACCACCCTGAAAGAAAAGGAAATTGCAGTGGTGGCAGGATTAACTGCCATGGGTAATGCTGCTCCACAATTAAAGGTCCATATCAATGGGGCACTGAATGTGGGTGTTTCTACAGAAGAACTGGTGGAAGTTATCCTGCAGATGTCATCTTACAGTGGATTCCCCAGTGCCATAAACGGGATCAACGCCCTTAAGGAAGTTCTACAGGAGAAAAATATGGATTTCCAACCAGTACCTGAAAAACAGGAGGGTGATCGTTTTACTATGGGTGCTGAATGGTTAGGGAAGCTGGATGAAAATCAGGTGGATGTTTTAAAGGAGAACTTCCAGGATATAGCTCCGGACCTAACAGAATTTGTTGTGGCCTTTGGTTACGGGGATATCTACAGTAGAAAGAATCTGGACCCTAAACTCAGGCAAATTGCCACCATCGCCGCCCTCACCTGCATGGGCACAGCACAACCACAGCTGGCATTCCACATCAGGGCAGGTTTAAATGTAGGTTTAACCAGGGAAGAAATAATTGAAACCATCATTCTTATGGTAGTTTATGCCGGGTTCCCTGCAGCTATAAATGGTATAAATACTGCTAAAGAAGTGTTCAACTCATTTTAATGCTTAAATTTTTTTCTACTTCATTTTTCTACTTTATTAATAAAAACATGACATATTATTATATTGAAAATTATTGAAAATAGATTATGGTAAGTTGATACTGGATTGGGGGATGTGAATAATGGCAGAGCTACCAGAACTCATAATACTGGCTGGACAGATGGATAAGGAACTATCATCAAAAGAGTTCCAGCAGGGCGAACTTCGCCAGGAAAAATCTTTAAACCTAACAGCAGAAGAATTTATCCAGAAAATCAGGGGTAAAAAGGTAATTAAGGTTTACAACAAAGGTAAATGGATTTTCATCCAATTATCTGATGATTATCATCTACTGCTGAACCTTGGTATGGGTGCCGACATTCTCTACCATGAGTCCGGTGCTGATTTACCAGAGGAATATCAGTGCCTTTTCCAGTTTACCGATGGATCCTCATTTTCCAGTAAATTCTGGTGGATCGGACGGGCAGAACTACTGCAGGATGAAGAATTACCCCAACATAAAGCCACCAAGGATATTGGAATTTCACCCCTGGACCCAAAATTTACCACCGAACACTTCCGGGAACTCTGTGGGGCACGTTCTCAGATTAAAAACCTTATACTGAACCAGAAGAAAATCGGGGGTATAGGGAATGTATACATCCATGATATTCTCTTCCGGGCAAAAATACATCCTAAAAAGATAGCAAATACTCTGGAAACCTGTAAGGTTGACAAGTTACATGATGTGATCCAGGAAAACCTTAAAAATGCCATTGAAATAGGTGGATTAGCCTATGAAAAAGATTTCTATGGTCAGAACAACGGATTTGATCGGGATTACTTTCTGGTAGCTTATAAAGAGGGTGAACCCTGTCCAGAGTGCGGTGGCACCATTGAAAAGATTAAAACCGGAAGCACATCTTCATACATCTGTCCCCACTGCCAGGAGTTGTAAATTGTCACTTAATACCATAATCGATAATTTAATTTAGAAAGTAGGTTAGATTAAGAAATAGAAATTTTTTAAGCAATTGAAATTTTCAGAGTCATTTTCAGGAGATAATCAGTAATGGATGAAATTGCCATAAATATCAGGGCTGTAAACCAGCCAGGAGTCTTGCGGGACATCACAGAATTAACTGCCATATGTGGGATTAACATAACCTACACCCACCTATTTGTCGAGGACAAAGACCATGCATCACTTTACCTGGAGTTAGAGGCAGTTAAGAATGTGGATAAGTTAATAGAGAATATTGGAAAGGTTGAAGCAGTGAGGAGTGTTGAAGAATGCCCCACACTTCAGGATGTTTATGGTAAAAGAATAATCATCATTGGTGGCGGTGCACAGGTAGCTATGGTGGCACAGGGTGCCATAACCGAAGCCGACCGTCATAACATCCGAGGAGAACACATCAGTGTGGACACCATCCCCCTGGTAGGTGAAGAAGACCTATCCGAAGCAGTATCCGCTGTGGGACGACTGCCAAGAGTAGGAGCCCTGGTTCTTGCCGGGTCCCTCATGGGAGGGAAGATCACCGAATCAATAGAGAAGATAAAAAAAGACCATGAAGTCATAGTAATCAGCCTCAACATGCCGGGTAGTGTAACTGAAAAGGCTGATCTGGTGGTAACTGACCCCATACAGGCTGGAGTGATGGCGGTAATGTCAGTGGCAGACACTGCCATATTCGACATCAAACGACTCGGTCAAAAGAGATTTTAAATCATGCAATGGTGTTAACTTAAGCAGGGTTTAAATCAAAATTCTAATTTATACTTCATAAAAAAAGGATTTAGAAGATCTCTAAAAAGAGATCTTTTAATAATTTTAAAAATTACTTTTTCGAATTTAAACTATTCTGTTTAAATTTAAACCTATTTTTTGTTCTTTTTGTTGACTTAAACTTTAAATGATATCTTTAACTCATTTCTATGGCTCTGATGAGTCTACTTGCCTCGTTTTTTAGTTCAACGTCAGTAATATCCCCACTTTCCCGGACTTTAAGAGCTAACTGCAGAACCTGTGACACATCACTTGGTTTGAGGTTTTCAGCCATGTCCAAATAGGTTTGCCCCTCTTTGTCCTCAACAACCACGTCTTTTTCGGCCATCATTTTCAGCAGGCCTTTGCAGGTGCCCATAATACTGGTATCTTCCACATTTTCACATTTTTTAAGGAGTTCCTCAGTTTTTTTATCCATGGTATCACCACTTATACTCTGTTGGTAAAAGGATTTATACCTATTATATTACTCCTGTGGGGTTTCATTCTGTGAAACTATTTGGAATCATTTTAATACTATTTGTGGACAAATATTAACCCATATAATAACTTGCATAAACATCTTTGTTGAACATTTATCTTAACTAAAATTCCAGGATGGAGGAATATCTGAGGGGTGAGCTGAAATGACACTTCAATGTGATGGTATGGATGGATTGGTGGTTAAAGCCGCTGAAGAAGCTCTAGAAATGGAAAACATTAATTATGTGTTCCCATTTATTCGGGAAAGATATGAGGATGAGCTTAAAGATGCCTTTGAGAGAACACTCCTGGTGCGAGAACTTTCTGGAGATGCGGCTGAACTAGCCGACTACTGGTTCTTTGAAACCGCAGTTCGATTGCACCTGAAAGGCAGGGGAATGGCTTACAATGGGCTCAGACCATCTCAGATCGATAAAAAACCAGTTATTAAAATGGCTGAACAGGCGGTTAGAACTGAAAACATGAATGATCTCATGAATTTCATCTTAAACTCCATTAAAGAAGATGTTTTGTCCAGATTTGATGATGTTATCTCCAAAAAAGATTATGATGTAACTGATGTGGAAGATGCCAGGGACTACGTAGATTCCCTTTTAAACTTCTTCGGTTACATGCAACAGTTAATTGAATTTATGGAAGAAGGTTGAATTTATTGAAGATAAGTAAATGGAATATGGAAGATAAGTAAATGGAAGAAAAATATTCCAAAAAGTTTATACATTCATGGGATGCTAACTTCTGATAAAGGCAACTCTATTTGCTGTAGTTGACTCTTTATTTCTCCCAGTTAACCTATTTGACCTATAAATTTAGTGTACATTAAATTTAGTGTACCTATTAAATGTCATTGACTGAAAATAAAAAGGTAAGGTGTATATAATGAGTGATGAACTGAAATCTGTGGTTATAAATGTAGAAGACCTGCTTGATTACCAGGAAGGAGCAGTTGTAAGCCGTGAAATAATCCGCAAGGAAACTGGAACTGTAACTATATTCGCCTTTGATAAAGGGGAAGGGCTAAGCGAACACACCGCACCATTCGATGCAATGGTCCAGATAATCGATGGAAAGGCAGAAATAACCATCTCCGGCAAAAAGAACACACTCCAGAGGGGAGATATGATCATCATGCCTGCGGATGAACCACATGCTCTCCATGCCCTGGAACGATACAAAATGATCTTAACCATGATCAGGTCATGATTTAGCTGTTCAAGTCATAATTAGCTGTTCAGTCATGAGTAACCATGATCCTGTTCTGAAGTTAAAAAATTAAAATGTAAATGAACTAAAATTAAAATTCACTTATACTCAGGGTATATGAGATTTTATACTCGGGTATAAGGAATTAAATTATTTAATGCTATTTTTATTATTTAATTCATTAAATATTATTTATCAGTCTAAAGTAACCGAATAAGAACAGTTTCTTCCTTCACAAAGTCCATCTGGTCAATAAGTGCCAGTGCTTCCTGAATGTTTTTCTCCAGGGCATGATGGGTTACTATGAAGATAGGCACTGCCTCACCTTTATCTGCTTTTTTCTGGCTCACTGATTCAATACTAATGTCCAGATCACTTAGAACACCGGATATGGAGTGCAGGACTCCAGGTTCATCCAGTGCAGTTATTCTCAGATAATACTTGGACTCCACTTCTGAAATATCCTTAATCTTTTCTACCCTGGTTTCTTTTGGCCCGTAAGCCACTGGTCTTTCCATATCCTGAATTATGTCGATACAGTCTGCCACCACTGCACTGGCAGTGGGCATCATACCTGCACCTGCTCCGTACATGAGCACCGGGCCCACCACATCTCCCACCAAGTACACTGCATTAAAAACATCGTTAACCGATGCTAATAGGTGTGTTTCAGGTACCAGGGTAGGATGTACCCTTATTTCCAGTTCGCCATCGGTTATCTGGGCAATGGCCAGTAGTTTAATCACACTGTCAAGTTCTTCCCTGGCAAACCGGATATCTTCCGGTGTGATCCGGGTTATACCTTCAACGTGGAACCGTTCCTGTTTAACGTAAACTCCGAAACCAAGAATGCTGAGTATTATGAGTTTCTGAGCAGTGTCATGGCCTTCAATATCAAATGTAGGGTCTGCTTCAGCGTAACCCATATCCTGTGCTTCTTTTAGTACTGTGTTAAAATCAAGGCCTTCTGCTGCCATTTTAGTGAGTATGTAGTTGGCGGTTCCATTGATGATCCCGTAAATGGTTTCTATGTTGTTGGCAGTCAGTCCATCATTGAGTGGTGCCAGTAATGGAATACCTCCACCAACACTGGCCTCAAAGGCGATTCGTACACCATTTTTCTGGGCACTTTCGGTGATTTCCTGCCAGTGCTTGGCTAGTAGTGCCTTATTAGCAGTTACTACGTGTTTACCATTTTCCATGGCCCTTAAAATGAAATTCAGAGCTGGCTGGTAGCCACCAACCAGTTCAATGACAATATCAATCTCATCATCCTCCAGGATATCATCCACATCGGTGGATAGTACTCCTGGTTTGACTTCCACACCACGGTCAGTGGTTATGTCCAGATCCACTATACGTTTGAGATTAACCTTTTTATTAACTTTACTCTCTAACAATTGGATGTTTTGATTTAAAGTGGCTACAACACCGCTCCCGATGGTTCCAAAACCAATAAGTCCAATATTAACTGTTTCTTCCATTTAAATCATTCCAAAATCCTTTTTGATATTTTCACTTTTTTTATAATTTCTATGAATGGCTTAATATAACAATTGTTTAGTGAGTTTAAGTAATGATAATGTGGTTAGTTAACGGGGTTTATTTTTAGTAAACTGATTTCTGAGTAACCTGTTTTTAAAATGTGATATTAGGTATTTAATATACCATTGAATCATTTAATTTATTTTCAAATCCTTTAATTTAATGTACTCACCTAAAGATTCTCTGGTAGTTCCTACAATCAGGCGGTAGTGGGTTTTTTTACCTATAACCTTTTCCAGCTTTCCACGGGCAACTATCCGTTCACCTTCCCTGGCCTGACCAGAGTAAGTATGGGTGTAGGATGCCACTTCCTTCAGGTAAACATCAGGACCATCCAGTATCGTCACGTCTTCCACCTGGTAAACTGCAGGGTTGTCAAAGGCTGCCAGAGCATCAGAAACAGTTGCCTCAATTTCAATGGTTCCACAGGGCTCATAGGTCTCATCACCATAGTTGCCGGTGATTTCATCCCATTCCCTGGTGGCCAGGATATCAAACAGAGTACCGTCAACTACTCCCCGGTTATTTTTACGGTCCTCGTACCACTGGAATTCATCATAACTTAAGGTAGAATCCTTGATCCTCTTTGCGTATAGTTTAGCCCAATAACCATCCTCAATAGCTTTTAAAGGGCTAGATGTATCATGTTTCATGGATTCAAATGTTTCCATGGCCTTCCTATGGTTCTTAAGGCCGTAAACAACGAAGTCAATATCGGAAACCTGGGGGTCGTATAAATTGGGTAGTATAGACCCGGATATGCCCAAGTGTTTGGGGTTGATACCTGCCTCTTCATGGAAGGTATCTGCCACTTTGATCACCTTCCGGAGAAGATCGTTGGGTGAGGAAAGTTCCATTATTTGGTTAAGTCGATCAACCGGGCTCAGTATCTTTTCTACTCTTTTGATGGGTGCACCCATCATTTTAACCCGTGTAATTTCGCAATCAAAAAGATAATCAGGATAATACTCATTTAAAAAATCATAAGCCTGCTGTGAATCCACCTTACTGTACCTGGCGCCATTCAGGGATCGTTCCCCCTCTGGATCTGGAATGTAACGTAAAAATGATTGTATTCGATCATCAGGGTGCAGGTAGGTGGTTGTGGCCAAGAAAAGATCATCCTTGGTGTAGATAAAGTCTCGGACTCTGGCTTGCATGAATTAATTTAATGCATGGGCATATTATTAAATATGATAGTAAAAAGATTGGTGCCAGGCCAGGACCTCAAGCAGTCCCTTGAAAATATAAGGGACAAACATGGGTTAAAATCTGGTGTAGTCCTGTGTTTAGTTGGTAGTCTGGATGAAGCAGTATTAAGAATGGCAGATGGTAATAAAAAGACGATTAAAGGGCCACTGGAGATAGTTTCTGCCACAGGGACCGTAGCCTCCAACGGAATTCACCTGCACCTGGCAGTGGCTGATAGCCAGGGCAATGTCATGGGAGGACACCTGATGACTGGCTGTCCAGTACACACCACAGTTGAAATCTGTATTATGTGTCCAGACATGGTTTTCAAGCGAGTATCAGACTCTGAAACTGGTTACCGTGAACTTGAAGTTTTCCCCAAGTAGGCCTGAATTAGGGCAGACTCATTAATGATCAAATCCAATCTTATAACATCATATTAAATCATTAATCATAATCCTGTAATTGAAAATATACTGTACCTGAATAAAATATACTGTACCTGAAAATATATTCCTATTTGAAAAAATTATAACCCTACTCAAATAGTCATACTAAAAAAGAAGGGTCTGATTATCATGAAACAAAAAACACTCGAACCTGGTATGTTATACGATGGAAGTCAGATTAATCCAATGTGGGCATTCCAGGCTCTGGGAATAAAGGGATCCAGTATTGTAACCTGGATCGGTCCCATGAACATTCACTCAGACGAGTTAATTGATTACGAGGATGTGGGGTTGGAGATAAAATCCGATGAAATGGTACACTTCATAATCGAACACTTCGACGTACAACCCGCAGACATGCGGCTCTGCTACCACAGGCAAAGAATTCTGGTAATGATTGTAAAGGATTTACTGGAAGAACTGGGTATAAAAACACTCCGCAAGGGTGATGATATCTACGTGGATGGCGGTAAGCTCAGTGTATCCATTGCCACCTGTTCCATCAGTAGCATGAAGATCCACTTTGCCATGAACCTGACCAGCCAGGGAACACCGGATGATGTTGAAACCACTGGTTTGACTGAGTGCAAGGCACATTTAACCCATGAAGATGTTACCAAACTCTCAAAAAATATTTCTGAAAGGTATGTAATGGAAATTTCTGATATAGAACAGGATATTTGCAAGACCAGAGTGTTTTAGGTTTTTGTTGGATCTATGGCTCAAGTATCATAATCTGTCAGATCTCATCAGATCTCATAATTCTCAGATCTCATGATATGGATTGGATTAAAATAATTAAGATAATAATTTAAAAAAATTTTGATGGAATTAAATTTACAAAGGAATTAGATTTAAAGTTATTAGAAGGTTATTAAATCGTTAAAAATGTTTTAGAAGGTTTTTTAAATGAAAATAGTTATTAATGGAATACACGCTAACTTGAGATTCGCATCAGCCCATATGATCCCCTGCCATGAATTCTGTGGAGGAATACACGGCCACTCCTACCACGTGGATGTCGTTGTGGAAGGAGAACGTGGTGGCCAGTTCGGATTCGTGGCTGACTTTAAAACAGTCAAGGGACTGGTAAGGAAAATGTGCAAAGAACTGGATCACAAACTCCTCATACCCGAAAACAGTAAAGAACTAGAATTCAAATCTAAAGACCCGGTAGAGTTTTCCATCGGGACTAAAGAGTATAAAATCCCCCGGGAAGACTGCTGTCTCCTACCATTACCTTCCACCTCTGCTGAGGACCTGGCAGAGTACCTGGCTGGTAAGCTTTTCCAGGCACTTCAGGATGAGGGAGACATTAAAAGTGTGGAGATATGCGTGAATGAGGGAATAGGTCAGGGTGCTTATTCCACTAAAACAGGCGATTAATGGGGGATTTGAAATAAAAGCTAGAATTTCAGAAATTTTTTCAAGCATACAGGGGGAGGGAAAACTCCTGGGCCGTAGACAGGTCTTTGTAAGGTTCACCGGATGCAACCTTAACTGCAACTACTGTGACACCTCCTTAAGCCGTGATCCCGGTTATGGTGAAGAGTTTGACATAGACACATTATACGAGAAAATCAATGAACTCATAACTCCTGATTTTCACTCAATTTCATTCACCGGGGGAGAACCATTATTACACGCTGATTTTATTAAAGAATTCCTGGAAAAATACCCTTTACCGGCTTTATTGGAAACAAATGGTTCCCTACCTGATGAAATGGCTAAATTAACAGAATTAATACAGTATGTGTCCATGGATGTGAAACTCCCGGAGCATGAGGCGGTTTCTGACTGGGATGATCTCACAGATCAGGAGATAAAATCCATAAAGCTATTAATAAAAAAGGGGATAAATAGTTACTGTAAGTTAGTGGTACAGCCCTCTACAACAACGGACACAGTGGCCTGTATAGCAGCCAGAATAAGGGATGAAATTCAGGATACCAGTAAAATATCCCTGGTTGTTCAACCGGTCAGTCCCCTGGAACTTTGGGCTGGGAAAACTCACAAACTACTGGAAATTTCCGAGAAAGCAGGAGAATATCTTGACGTGTTAACTATACCCCAGGTTCATAAACTTCTTAACCTAAGATAGGAGGTATTTAGATGGAAATGGATACCCAAGTGACTGTGCACGACGCCATGACATCAAGTGTGATAACTGTAGACCCCGAAACCAGCATTGCCCAAGCTGCGGCTATAATGAGTCAGAAGGGCATTGGAAGCCTCATTATCCGGAGTAATTCAGAACCAGAAGGACTGATTACCGAAAGTGACATTATAACCAAGGTTGTATCCATGGATATCCAGGCCAGCCAGATAACGGTGGCCGAGGTCATGACCAGGGACCTTATAAAAATCACCCCTGGAAGCGAACTCAACGAAGCAGCAAGGACCATGGCTAAAAATAAGATAAGAAGACTGCCAGTGGTAAATGATGGAGTTCTTGTTGGTATATTAACCTCCACTGATGTGATGACAGTTTCACCAGAACTCACTGAAATACTGGTGGAAACCGCCAAGATGACCCACCAGATAGATTACTCTGACAATGAGAAATCAGTACCTGGAACCTGTGAAGTATGTGGAAATTACCTTGATTATCTGGATGAAGTAGATGGAAAGTACGTTTGTGAGGAGTGTAAAGAAGATTTAGAAGGTGAATAGTTTGAGCCCGGTGGAAGAAGTAATGACCCCGGATCCTGTCACCGTATCTGTGGATACACATGCTACCATGGTAAGATCAATCTTCCGTGAAGAAGGATTCCGTACAATCCTCGTAGTATCCGAAAACCGCTTAGAAGGTGCTATAACCCGTGGAGATATGATGAACATATCATCCACCAAATCCAACATAGATGCTAGGGGTATCATGCAAAAACCCCGGGTGATAGCCACTCCAGATATGGATTTACTCCAGCTTGCCAGGGAAATAATGAAAGCAGACACTGTGTACGCTCCGGTAGTGGAGTCAGCAGACAGCATGCAACTGGTGGGAATAATAACTGTAGCTGATATTTTAAGGAAATTTCTCTACAACGGACTTGAAACCGATACCCAAACCCTGCAGGGATTAATCAGTCCCAACGTGGTTACCTGCAATTACAATGACTTAATATCTCATGTATGGAAACGAATGGACGAATACGGATTTTCCGGACTGCCAGTGATGAAGAAGAATAAAATCATAGGGATCATCACCAGGATGGACATCATCAAATCCGGCAATGCCAGAATGGGGTTTGAGTCAGATTCCCATGAAAGAGGTGGTTCGGTTATGGTGGAGAAGGTCATGAAAACACCCCCTGTGGTGGCAACCCCCCTTACCCCTACCCGTGAGGCTGGGGAAATAATACTGGAGTACGATATTGGGAGAATACCCGTGGTTGAAAATCCAGTATATGTTAAAAGAGAACCCCGAAGAGCTAAAGAAGCCGATCTTGTTGGTATAGTTTCAAGGGAAGATATTTTATGGTCCTATATCCGATGATGTCCCGACCATTAACTGTAACATCCCCTAAATTGGGTGCTAAACTATTTTTAAGAAATCATGTTATTTTAGATAAATTCAGTATTATTTCTATCTACAACAATTCTATCTATAAATACGAATTCAAGGCTTTATTCACGGTTAAATCTAAGGATGAATTAAAGATTATCTTTAAGAATTTATTCAAGGTTATATCTGAATTCAAGGTTATCTTTAAGTCTAAATTAAAGGCTTAAAGATGGATTCAATGTTATCTCTAATATTTAGAGGTGTATAGATGAGAAAAAGACAAACCATAAACCTGGTGAAATCAATGGACCGCGGTCCATTGGAATTTGAAACCCACGAATCCCAGCATGAGGGAGACGTGATGAGCATAGCAACGAAAAAGGTGGTAACCGCACCTCAAACCGCCACCATAAAAGAAGCGGCTGAAATCATGGTAAAAAACAAGTTCAGACGACTTCCCATAACTGATCCAGGGAGTGAGAAGCTTCTGGGAATCGTTACATCCATGGACATTCTGGACTTCTTAGGAGGTGGGGACAAGTACAAGATCCTGGAAGAAAAACATCAGGACAACTTCCCTGCAGCCATCAACGAACCAGTGAAAATGATCATGACCCGTAACGTGGAAACCATCAACACCAGGGACTCCATAACCAATGCAGTCACCAAGATGACCGCTAAAGGAGTGGGAGCCCTGCCCATAGTGGATTCAAATCATAAAATAGAAGGAATAGTCTCTGAAAGAGATTTTGTACTGTTGATGGCCGGAGTACTTACCGATGAAAAGGTGGAAGACTACATGCACAACAGTGTAATCACCACCACCCCCGGGACCCGTATTGAAGGGGCATCCAAGATAATGGTCCGCAACAAACTCCGCAGAATCCCGGTAGTGGGTGAAGAGCGTAAGACACCTCACCCTGAAGAGGATAAAATAGTGGGAATTGTCACTGCCACCGACATTCTGGAATTTTTAGGTAAAAACAGTGCCTTTGAACACATGATAACCAACAGTGCTGAGGAAATCCTCAACACCACCATCACCGAGATCATGGAATCTGAAGTAATCTCAGCTACCGTCACTGCCCCTCTGGGAGACATATGTGACTTGATGGAAGAAAAAGGCATAGGTGGACTTCCTGTAGTTGAAAATGGAGAATTACGGGGAATAATAACAGAAAGTGACATATTAAGAGCCGTGAGTTCCTAAGCAGGCTTAAATTTTTTAGGGGTGAGTTGCATGATGAAAATCGAGGATGTAATGAACGAGGAAGTAATTTTAGCCGAGGAAAACGAACAAGTAAGCCATGCCCGCAACCTAATGATTAAATACGGTTACAGCCGCATTTTAGTAGTTGACCAGGAAGGTAAACCAGTGGGCATCCTGACTGAAAAAGACTTAACCCGAAAAATGAGATCCAACGGACCAAAATGGAAAAGGAGAACCATCGATAAAATCAGCATCCGCAGGGTCATGACACCTAATCCATTAACCATCAACCCCTTCCGTGAAGTTCAGGAGGCAGTAGAGCTCATGATCAAGAACGACATCAGCTCAGTACCGGTTGTGGATGGGGATGAAGTAGTGGGGATTGTAACCAAAAGCGACCTTATGAACTTCTACCTCCAGAAATACACGGGCAAATGGAAAGTATCCGACCTCATGACCAGTGAAGTGATAACTGTCAATGAAAACCATAGCATAGGTCATGTAATAAGTGTAATGGAAGATGATAAAATAGGTAAAGTCATCGTGATGAGGGATAATGAGCCAGTGGGTATCATAACCTCTGCTAACATATCCTTTGCCAATGTGGAAGATCCTGAAACCGGAGTAAGCGTGGAGAAAATAGCATTCCTGCGTAACATTGACGGTCAGGAGAAGAGAAATGTTCGGGAGGTGTCCATGGTCACAGCAGGGGATATTATGACCAATCACCTTATAAAAATCGAACAGGATGAAGACGCCGCCAGTGCAGCCGAAATAATGGCTAAAAAAGAGGTTAGTGGAATGCCAGTTGTAAACGGCAACGAACTGGTGGGAATAATCACCAAAACGGATATAATCCGGGGAATACAGTAATACCGGGGGAATCCAAGATGCATGTGAAAGATATAATGGCCAAAGGTGCAGTTGTAGTGGACAAAGATCAGAACATCCATGATGCACTGAAATTAATGAAAAAAAATAAAGTATCCAGGTTACCGGTTATAAACACCAACCAGGACCATCAAAAAGAATTGGTAGGTATCATAACCGAGAAAGACATATCCATTCGCCTGGGATCATCCAAATACGGCAACCTGGCACCATCCCACTTCCATGTTTCCACAGTGATGACAGCACAGCCACTGACTGCTGAAGGCAACCAGACACTGGGGGATGCAGCCCAGCTTATGCTTGAAAATGGAATTGGAGGCCTGACTGTAATGGAGGGTGTTGGGATCATAGGGATGATCACCAAAACCGACTTCTTGCACACCTGCCAGGGCAGACCATTCACCGACATCACGGTTAAAGAGCGAATGCAATCTGATGTCACCACTGTCGGACCACAGGACCGGCTGGTACACGCCAGGAGGATCATCATTGATGAGGGTATTGGTCGACTCCCAGTAATGGAAGATGGCCAGCTCCAGGGAATGATAACTGCTAAAGACATCGCCATGGCCATGATGTCCTTCCGAAAAGTAGTCCCTGACAAGTACAAACCCGCCAGAATACGTAACCTTCTGGTGGAAGACGTGATGATCCAGAACGTTAAAACCATCACCGAAGAAACAACCATGGCCGAAGCAGCACAGATCCTGCTGGATGAAAACTTCAGTGGACTACCAGTGATGGATGAAGAGGGAATGAGTGGAATAATCACCAAAACTGACTTCCTGAAACTGATAGTGGAACTGGAAAAATGACCTAATGAATAAGAACTGGAAAAAATGATCTAAAATATAACCCATAGTAAGGGGGATTTCTATAAATCCCCATTTTAACTTTTTTTTAAACATTATCTTAACTCTATTCCTTGAATAAAAAAATTCCATTTTAAACAGTGTCATATGAGAGAAAAAAAAATTCCACCTCTGGTAAATGATGAAGAAGTTTCCAATCTTCTGGATATACCATCTCCTAGACTGGAGGATGCCTACCATAAAGGTATCCTAAAAAAATACCAGAAAAACGGTATGAATGCCATCCAGTTCCGAAAAGGACTGGGACCAGTTGAAGCTGGGACCATGGTAATAAAAGGGGAAGAAATAGAAGTTATAAGGGGATTTCCCAAGATAAGAAGAACCCTGATGTTACACCCTGCACTGGAAAAACATTTCCCGGACAAAGTGGCAGTGGAAGAGAAGATGAACGGTTACAACGTTCGCATAGCTCTGGTTAATTCTGAAATAGTGGCCTTTACAAGAGGAGGTTATATATGTCCCTACACCAGCCGCAAGGCCAGGGAGATACTGGATCTGGATGAGTTCTTCCAGGACTACCCCCAGATGGTTATTTGTGGAGAAATGGTTGGCACCCTGAACCCTTACGTCTCCCACTACTACCCCGAGGTGGGGAAGTTAGGGTTCCGAATATTCGATCTGAGGGAAAAACTCACCAACGTGGCCTTACCCATAATGACCAAAAGGGAGATACTGGCAGATTACAACCTGGAACCAGTAAAGCTTCTGGGAGTGTTTCCAGTTAAGAAGGCACCCCAGAGGATCCTGGAGATCGTGAAGGAACTGGGTGAGCATGACCGGGAGGGAGTGGTGATGAAAGACCCTCAGATGCAACTGGATCCATTGAAGTACACCTCATCCCAGGCCCAGGCAGCAGAACTTGAATATGCACTGAGCTTCCCCTTTGACCTGGCCCGGGCATTTCTATTTAGCAGGATTATCAGGGAAGGATTCCAGTCCCATGAAACAGGAGAATCAGTGGATGCTCGTCGGGAAAGAGCCCTGCGAATGGGAGAATCCATACTTTACCCCATGCTGGAAACCATAAGCAAGGTGGAAAACGGTGAACTGGCAGCAGAGGATCTGCTGATCGAAGTGGAAAACAAGGAACAAGCAGAGGAATTCATACGCCACCTACGTGATTTAAAGGTAATGGCCACCTTAGCTGAGATAAAGGATGGTAAAGCAGTTATACGAAGAGTACACCAGTCAACCAATGATCGGATAAACAACTATCTTGATGGTGGACTGTACTAAAAAACCAATAAATTAAAGCTAATTTTAATAACTTAAACAGAATAATTTTTATTACTGAATTTAAAAAATTATTCATTCGGTAAATTCATTCAATAATAATTCATTAGGATACAATTCACTAAAGATAAAATTCATTAGGATACAATTCACTAAAGATAAAATTCACTAAGATACAATCACTAAAAATAAAATTACCAGACTAAATATAATTTTTAAATTCAGATAGAAATTTGAAATCTATTAACTCTGATAAAAATTTCTTAAATTAAAAAAAATGTTAACACTCTTGTTAACCACCCAAGGATTCAGGTAAAATTATGAAAATAGGATATTTTGGACCCGCAGGAACCTTCACTGAGGAAGCAGCATCTACTCTCAGGGGAGAAATGGTACCATATGATACCATCCCAGAAGTATTTGAAGCAGTGCACACTGGTGAAGTTGATCTGGGAGTGGTGCCCATAGAAAACTCCATTGAGGGTTCGGTTGGAGTCACACTGGATCTACTGGCCCACCAGTACCTCCTGAAAATTAAGGGAGAAATCATACTCCCCATAAACCACAACCTTCTAATTAATCCCGATGCTGAGTTAGTGGATGTTGAAGTGGTTTATTCCCATTACCAGCCCCTTTCACAGTGCCGAATGTTCCTGGAGAAAATGGGAGTACGAACCCAGGCTGCTCGCAGCACTGCTGCAGCTGCCGAGATGATACTGGGTGATATGAAAGCAGCGGCCATTGGAACCAAAAGGGCAGCCCAGTTATACGGTCTTAAAATTGCAGCAGAAGATATTCAGGACCATAAAAATAACATGACCAGGTTCGTGGTCATTGACCAGGAAGACCACGGTCCCACCGGGAAAGACAAAACATCAGTGGTTCTATGCCTTTCCAAGGACCGTCCAGGGGGATTGTATGATATACTTGGAGAATTTGCCAGTGAAAATATAAATTTGACCAAGATAGAGTCCCGACCTTCCAAGGAGAAGTTGGGAAGTTATATCTTTTTTGTGGATATGGAGGGTCACCATAGGGATATAAAAATCATGAATGTTATAAATAAGATACAATCAAAGGTAGGATACATTAAGATTTTAGGATCATATCCTCAGGAAGGAGATGATTAGAATAGTTTCAAGTAAAAAAAAGCTTGACCAAAGATTGGAAGAGCTGGAATTAGATTATAATAAAGGAAATATATCAAAGAAGGAATATTTCGCCCAGAAAAGAGATATCGGGCAGGAACTGGAAACCCTTCAGGTCGCAGATCATGTGCGTAGAATGCAGGGTAGAATGGGGTCTGAAAAATCCCTTGACTACTGGTCCGATGAGGAAGCAGAGAAGAAAAAATTAGCTGATGATGCTGAAAAGCAGGAAATGCTTAAGAAATATATTACCAAACCAGAATCCATTAAAAGCAAAGAAATGCCCAGTAAGGAATGGTTTGGTAAAAGGGCAAAAATAGGTTTAGTGGCCTTCATTGTCCTGGCATTTGTAGTAGGAACTTCTATGGGAACAATGCTAATAAACAAACCCAGTGAAACACCTCAAGTGGCCATGACAGTTAATGCCAGCGCATTCTTACCAACACCAGCCAACAATACCACCACTACTACTTCTAACTTTACAAAGACCACTACAACTAGTGATACCAATACACAGACCACCCCAACAGAAACAACTACCACTACCACAGATACGGGTTCCAATACTCCGACTCCAACCGAACCAACAAATCAGGGCAATACTACGGGTTGATGGAATAATTCCCATATTATTTTATAAAAGACCGAAGGGGAGCTAATGCTTCCCAGGTTATGGTTCAAGATTTTAAAATAAGATTAATTCAAAATAAGATTTATTCTCTTATTGGTTATTAGCAGATAATTAATAGGGAATTTGATATGTAATATAGAATTAAGATAATTAATATTGGATTTAAATAAATTAAAAAAATGACTAACTAATACTAGGTGTTTATTTTATGAATAAAATTCTCCCATTAATGGCAGTTATCCTCATGGCAGTTATGGTTTCAGGATGCGTTACCAATGAGGATAAAAACAACGAAAGCAACAATTACTCTGCAAACGGTGTTTCATTCCAGTACCCCCATTCATGGGGAGTGGCTGCAGTAAGTTCACCCAATGCGGTGGCTTCAGTGGGAGATCCCAATACAGTGGTTAATGGAAACCCCACCACTTCCGTGGTGATACAGACACCAAACTCAACCACATATGATCTGAAAACAGCCTATGACCAGAATTATGCTAAATTCTTCAACAACACGGGCAAAACTAAGGTTTCAGAGGGACAAATCGTTCTGAACGGTGCTACAATTTATGAAATAGTGTACAGCTCCTCTGAGGAAGGAATCGCTAAGAAGTATCGGGCAGTATGGACACAAAAAGGCAGCACAATCTACGTAATACTGTGCAGTGCCAGGGTGGAAGACTACGATGCCCAGCAATCCAACTTCGACCTGGTAGTGAACTCATTCCAAGCATCTTAAGAATGCACTCAATCCTGACATCTTAAGAATGCATTTATCCAATCCACTACTTTTTTTTAATCCTTTTTTTTTAATTCTATTCTTTTTAGTCCAATTTTAGTTATATAGAACACCAACTTCATTTCAATGTATTCATCCTATTCATGTACTTATCCTATATATTTCAGGAATCACAGAAGTGAATGTATGAATCAGATTTTCAGCTTGTTTTAATTTGTAGGGGGTTTTGGGTTTTGAGTAATGGTATTGCAGAAAGGCAAAACAGAAAAGAAAACCTGCTTAAAATTGTTGCCATTAAAAATCTCAATAATAAGGCTAGGAATCTGGTTAAACTGCAAATATTCCTGGTGAGCCTTCCAGTTATGGTGGCAACCATTACAGTCATAACCAGAACTATCAGTCCGGAAATAGCCATAATACCTCCTTTACTGGGTTTTATTGTTACTTTATCCAATTTCATTTTAATATATCCTAAAATATCTCAAATAAGGGGTAAAGCTATCTTAATACAACAAGATTTTGATTGTGACGTTTTAGAATTACCCTGGAATCGTATTAAACTAGAAAAACCTAAATCTGAGGATATAAATAGTTACACTCTCAAATACCTTGAGAACAACCCTGATTTGGGTAAAATAGGTGCTTGCTATCCTCTATCTGTAACTAGAGTTCCCCTTTCTGTGGGGCGGATAATCTGTCAGAGGAAGTTTCTGGGTGGGGATAGTAGGGTAAGGAAGAGATTTATACGATCCGTGAAATTGCTGGTACTGTTGCTCTTTATTTTATCGGTAATTTTTGCCACCTTAAACAGTTTGACCATTTTCCAGTTCCTGAGCAACCTTTTATTACCATTTTTACCAGCAGCAGTCTTTATAACCAAACTCATCCAGGATAATTCCAATTCAATTAATCGCTCCATGGTCCTGAAAAATAAAATTGAGAATATATGGGATGAGGTACTGGTTTCAGGATTCATTGATGATAAATTGTTACGGTTGAGTCTAAAAATTCAGGATGAACTTTTTGATAAAAGAAAAACTGACCCAGTTATACTGTACTATTTTTATGAAAAATTCCGTGATGAACTGCCCAGTTCCAGATACACACCAGATAACATGGTTAAAGAGTATTTATCCCGGGATTAATTATATGAAGATACAAGTACTGTAAAAGACACAATTAATGTAATATTATCATTAAACTTAATTAGATATTTTTTTAATAAAACTAATCAGCATTTTCCATTTTTAATAAAATTAATCATCATTTTCCAAATAAAATCATCTTTTCCAAATAGAATACTGCAAATTCTTAGATAAATTAATCTAAATTCAATAAGTAAATCCGTTTTTTATACTTAGGATGTTCGTCTATCTAGGGGCTATCTTTAATAATACCAAAATTTTATATGTTACACTGTAGAAATAGCAAATGTTATAGTACTGATCTTCACAGGACAGAGTGGAGGACTGTAAGTCAAAATCTGCTTTTATTTTATTCAAATCCTGTGATTCATTAGAATCCCGTGATTCATAATTTACTCATATTTGTGGGTAAGAGTTCGAAATTTAAAGGCTGGCTTCTATTATTTCAAAACTAGACTAGAATAGGTCGTCCAAGCATTGAATTAGGAGGGGTCAGTAATGGAGGGATGGAACCCTGATTTAGTTAGGTTGAACTCTAACACAGGGGATAACTA